>DASYLQ010000472.1:0-2095 GCA_036009485.1 Janthinobacterium sp. | reverse complement strand
ATCTTTAACCCATTAGTGAATAGAGGCCAGCAATGAGCGAATTTTCCTTGGGAGTTTACTGTATGATCGTCCCGCAACCTTACGGTATATACTCCGGCAAATGCGGACGGAACGCCGGCCTGGCAGTCGTCGAGTCTTTTTGGTTTTCACATGATATACGGCTCCTCCCCCGCCAACGCCAAAGAAAGCGTGGTCGTCAGCATCCATGCGGGAGCAAGCACACTCCCCGAACGCCGTCTCGATCAGATCCCCGCGCATTGGCGCTACGCAACGCCCCAGCGCTGAACGGGCTGATCGCCGAACCGCTGGATTCGCGCGGCGCGGTGATCAGCGTCAGCCCGGACGGATCGTGGACGCCGGTGTTGTGCCTCAGCGGCGGCATCATCAGGTACTGCGCCCCGGCATTCTTGTGGAACTCGCCGGCAGGCCAGGGATTTATGTCCTTGCTGCAAATCAAAGCGTAATTATTTCCCTCCAGCATGCTGTCGTCTCGATCAACGGACAAGTATGCCGCCGCCATGACGACCAGGGGAAGGGAACGCTCGGCTTGTTATAGCGAGCTGTGCAGGCTGGAGGAAAGACTCGCGGACGAGCTCAAGGGCTCGGTCGACACCGCCCGCATTGCGCACTGGTTCCACGAGCAGGGCGACTGGGTCTTGCACGGCCATTACGGCGAGCGGGTGCGGCGCCTGCGCTGCGCCATCGGGCAATCCGAAGGCATCGCCCTCGACGAGCTGCAGCGCAAGCTCGGCCGGATCGATCTGGCGGCGCTCTGGCCCATCCTGCGCGAGGCGCTGCACGACATCGCGCTGTACCTGGGGGGTTCGGCCATCGCCGGCGCCGTGGCCGGCGGCGGCCTCGGCTTTTTCCTGGGCGGCGCCGGCGCCCTGCCCGGTTCCATCGCGGGCACGGCCATCGGCCTGGAAGCGGGCGCCATGCTGCTCAGTTTCCTCGGCTTGAAATCGGTCGTCGAATTCATGCTCGACAGCCTACCGGGAGCGGCCGACGCCTACCTGCGCGGCGCCAGGGAAGCCTGGGGCGTGATTCCCCAACGCGACATGGCCGGCGGCCGGGTCCAGCTGTTCGCATCGGACTTCCAGTACGGCGGCGACTACAGCCTGGCGGCGTACGACTTCGCGCGCGGCCATGAAATCATGGCGATGGCGCTGCTGGCGGCGATGGCCGCTTGCCTGGCGCGCGGCAGGGGCGACTGGCCGGCGCTGTTCGCCGAAGTGCGGCACAGCGCCAGGCTGGGGCCGAAGGTGGCGGCCTGGCTGGAACAGAACGCGGAGAAACTGGCTCATCATCCGCTGCTGCACAGCGGCGGCAAGGGCGGCGCCACCGACAAGGCGGCCAGGGCAACTTCGGCGGGAGCGGCCGCTCCAAGGGAGGTGTCCGGCGCCGCCAAGATAGCCAAGAGCGGCTTGCGCAGCGCGCGGCAACTTGCCGGCAAGGCCGAAGGCGGTCCGGGCATGTGGCAGGCTTCCCCCGTCCGCGCCGCCGGCGCCGATTACCAGGAATTCGTCACCGGCGTGGAGCGCGGGGTGGAATACAGCGTGCCGCTCGCCAGCATACCGAGCGGAAAGGCGGTGTTCGACGGTTATGATGCCGAGCGCGGGGTGCTGCTGGAGGCGAAGGATTGGAAAGGGTATCCTCCGAGAGATGCAACCTTTTGGCAGGACGAGACGGTCAAGCAGGCAAAAAACCAACTGAGGGCGGCGAATGGCACGCCGGTGGAATGGCATTTCAGTACGCAGAAAAGCTTGGCCTCTGTAGCGCAAGCATTAAGATATAAGGATGTAGATGGTGTTAAATTGATATTCAATCCCACAAATAAATAGGGGCTATCGATGAGTGATTTTTACTTGGGAGTGTATTGGCATGATCGTCCAGTAACCTTACGCCAATATGCCGATGCGACCCGAGCTTTCCTCTTGTTGCTACAAAAAACACATCCGGTATTTCATTCGCTGGAGTGGGTTGGCGATCGCCCGAACTCCGAAGTAAAAATAAACCCCGACCTCACCGACCTGGATGATTTTATTTATCAGCATGCCGGAGATAAGTGGTCCATATATACTCCGGCAAATCCTGA
>DASYLQ010000471.1:0-5166 GCA_036009485.1 Janthinobacterium sp. | reverse complement strand
TGGCGTCGCCCCGGAACAGGAAAATGCGCTGCTGCGCGCCCGGGAAATCCTCGCGCCAGCCAGCCTCCTGGAAGCGCCGCTGCATGGCGATCAGGCTGGCCACCATGGCCGGGTCGCCGCCTATCCCGCGCAAGTCGTCGCGGGTGGAGGCATACAGTTGCAAAAGAAATGGCTGGTCGGCATCGGTGGCGCTGCGCCAGTCGTATTGCGGCAGGTATTGTTGTAGCTGATGCACGGCTGTTCCTCGCCACTGATCGTTTTGCGCGTCCTTATGGCCGGCTCGGGAAAATGCCCGCGGTGCAGATCATGTAGTTCATCGCCAGGAAAGGCGGCATCGCGGCCGGGACATTGAAGTTCAGCGGAGCCGTGACCGGCGTTCCCGTGCCGGTATTGCCGACCGTCACCGTGCCGCCGGTGATGCCGCCGCCGCTGCCGCCGCTGGCGACGGCGGTGAGGTCATTCAGTTTCGTGGTGCCGTTTGTCGTTGTCGCGGTATAGATGGCCGGCTGTTGCGGGATACTCAAGGTCGACTTGCCCAGATAGCCGTTGGCGATCGGCGTGGCGCCCGGCGGCGCACCGGTCGGCGTCGCTATGGCGGCGTCGTTGCTGACGCTGATCGCGATGGTCGGCTGGACCGCGGGTCCGCCGCCGATGCCGGTGAAGGTGGCGCTATGCGTATGCGAGGGCAGGTTGTCGGCGGTCAGCGTGAACGCCGCGGCGGTGTTGACGGTGTTGGCGCCGGTGCCGCCCTGGGTGCCCCAGGTATAGTTGCCCAGCGGCCCCTGGCCGCTGTGGATCGCGGCGCGCCCGCGCAGGTCGGGCAGGACGAAATTGTTGACGCCGTTGCCGCCATAGGTCGTGCCGATCAGCGCGAACAGCGCGTTGAATTGCGCAATCGGAAGCGTCTGGCCTTCGCACATCAGCCAGCCAGGCGGCGCGAAGTTGAAAGCGACAAGACGGACTTCACCTAAAAAACCTTCTGCCATGTTGTTATCCCCTTAGTTATTGATTAGTTATGGATTTATGCGCTGCGCGGCATCGTTTGGCTTGGCGCACCGGGCCAGCCTTGCAACAAGCCGGCAGATTCTACTTCTATATACAGGGAGCAAATCTCTCGCTTTCTCACATTGATGGATGTTTTGATCAACAATTTCAAATATATATCTATATTGCTTTTTTTAAATCGATAGTTATTGGCCATTGCGGCTCCGGCCGACAGAAAAGATATAGACCTGCAGGCAATAAAAATGCGGTGTAAGATATTCCGCGCATTACCCCCAACAAACAAAAACTGCTAGGAGAGCGGCATGGCGAAGTTGAACGTCAACGGTACGGTGCATGAATTCGAGGCGGAGGACGACACGCCGCTGCTGTGGGTGCTGCGCGAGCAGCTCGGGCTGACCGGCACCAAATATGGCTGCGGCATCGCCCAGTGCGGCGCCTGCACCGTGCATATCGACGGCGAAGCGACGCGCACCTGCGTGCGTCCGGTGTCCTCCGTCACCGCCAGCCAGAAGATCGTCACCATCGAGGGCTTGTCGAAGGATGGCCATCATCCGGTGCAGCAAGCCTGGGCCGCGCTCGACGTGCCGCAATGCGGCTTTTGCCAGTCCGGCATGATCATGGCCGCCGCCGCCCTGCTCAAGCAAAAGAAGAAACCGAGCGACGCCGATATCGACCTGGCCATGACCAATATCTGCCGCTGCGGCACCTATAACCGGGTGCGCGCGGCGATCCACGTGATCGCCAGGGGCGGCGACGCCAAGAGCGCCGGCCTGGCCATCCAGCACGCCGAAGGGAGCCAGGCATGAGCCGCGCCAAGCCAAACGCCGCGGCGGCGCCGGACCTGTCGCGCCGCGGTTTCCTGAAGGGTTCGGCCGCGGCCGCCGCCAGCCTGGTGGTCGGTTTCCATATCCCGTACGCCAGCGCCGCCGGGCCGGTGACCAGCACCACGCCGGCGCAGGGCGCGCCCGAGATCAACGCCTGGGTGGTGGTGCGGCCCGACGACACCATCGTGATCCGCATCGCCCGTTCCGAAATGGGCCAGGGCACGCTGACCGGCCTGGCGCAACTCGCCGCCGAGGAATTGAACGCCGACTGGAGCAAGGTCACCACCGAATATCCGACGCCGGGCCAGAACCTGGCGCGCAACCGCGTCTGGGGCAGTTTCTCCACCGGCGGCAGCCACGGCATCCGCGACTCGCATGAATACGTGCGCAAGGGCGGCGCCGCGGCGCGCATGATGCTGCTGCAGGCCGCCGCCGCCGAATGGCAGGTGCCGGTGGGCGAATGCCGCGCCGTCAAAAGCGTGATCACGCACGCGCCGTCCGGGCGCAGCGTCAGCTACGGCAAGGTGGCCGCGGCGGCCTCGAAACTGAGCGCCCCGGCGGCGGCCGACATCGTGCTGCGCGATCCGAAGGAATGGAGCTTGCTCGGCAAGCGCCTGGCGCGCCTGGACACGCTCGACAAGACCACCGGCAAGCAAGTCTACGGCATGGACCTGAAGCTGCCCGGCATGCTGAACGCGGCCATCAAGGCCTGTCCGGTCTTCGGCGGCACGGTCAAGAGCTTCGACGCCGCCGCCATCGAGAAAAAGCCCGGCGTCAAGAAAGTGCTGCAAGTGGGCGACAACGCCGTCGCCGTGGTGGCCGACACCTGGTGGCGCGCCAAGACCGCGCTCGAAGCCCTGCCCATCGTCTGGGACAAGGGCCCCAACGCGAACCTGTCCAGCGCCGACATCGCCGCCATGCTGAAGGCCGGCCTGGACGCCTCCGACGCCGTGGTCGGCAACAGGAACGGCGACGCGCCGGCGGCCATCGCCGCGGCGGCCCGCAAGATCGAGGCCGTGTATTCCTTCCCCTTCCTGAACCACGCGACGATGGAAGTGATGAACGCCACCGCCAAGTGGACCCCGGAGCGCTGCGAAGTCTGGACGCCGACGCAGAACGGCGAAGCGGCGCTGGCGTCGGCGTCGGAAGCGGCCGGCCTGCCGCAGTCGCAATGCGACGTCTACAAGCTGCACCTGGGAGGCGGCTTCGGCCGGCGCGGCGCCACGCAGGACTGGGTGACCCAGGTGGTGGCGATCGCCAAGACCATGCCGGGCACGCCGGTAAAGCTGATCTGGACGCGCGAAGAAGACATGCTGCACGGCCGCTACCATCCGATCACGCAGTGCAAGCTGACGGCCGGGCTGGACGACAAGGGCGAGATCACCGCGCTGCACATGCGCATTTCCGGCCAGTCCATCCTGGCTTCGCTGGGCGCCTCGCTCAAGGACGGCAAGGACCCGGTGGTGTTCCAGGGCTTGAATGCGCCGGGACCGGAAGCCTCGATCGGCTACAGCTTCCCGCACCTGCTGGTGGATCATGCGATGCGCAACCCGCCGGTGCCGGCCGGCTTCTGGCGCGGCGTGAACCTGAACCAGAACACGATTTATCTGGAAAGCTTCATCGACGAACTGGCCCACGCCACCAAACAGGATCCATTGGCCTTGCGCCGCAAGCTGATGACCGAACATCCGAAGCACCTGGCGGTGCTGAACGCGGTGGCGGCGCGCATCGGCTGGGACAAGCCGCCGAAGAAGGGCGTGTTCCGCGGGCTGGCGCAGACCATGGGCTTCGGCAGCTACGTCGCCGCCTGCGCCGAGGTGTCGGTCGACAAGGAGGGCAAGGTGAAGGTCCACCGCATCGTCGCCGCCACGGATCCCGGCTATGCCGTCAATCCGCAGCAGATCGAGGCCCAGGTCGAAGGCTCCTTCGTGTACGGCCTGTCGGCCGCGCTGTACGGCGAATGCACGCTGAAGGACGGCCAGATGGAGCAGCAAAACTTCGACACCTACCAGGTGCTGAAGATGGACGAGATGCCGAAGGTCGAGGCCATCGTCATGCCCTCGGGCGGCTTCTGGGGCGGGGTCGGCGAACCGACCATCGCCGTGGCGGCGCCGGCGGTGCTGAACGCGATCTTCGCCGCCACCGGCAAGCGGATCCGCGACCTGCCGCTGAAGAACCACAGCCTGAAGGCCTGAGGCTGAGGTGGAGCGGCGAAGCATGCGCGCCGGCACCTGGCCCGTCTTGCTGTGGTTTGCCTGCGCCGGCGCGGGAGCCCGGGCGCAGCCTTTGGCGGCCTACCAGGTCAGCGGCGACGCCATCGCGCTGCCGCTGACCGCGGCGGCCGGGGATGCGGCGCGCGGACGGGCCATCGCCGCCAACCGCCAGGTCGGCCTGTGCCTGCTGTGCCATGCCGCGCCGATCCCCGAGGAACGCTTCCAGGGCAACCTGGCGCCCGACCTGGCCGGCGCCGGCGCGCGCTGGAGCGCAGGACAATTGCGCCTGCGGATAGTCGACGCCGGCCGGCTGAATCCGGCCACCATCATGCCGGCGTATTACCGGACCGATGGCCTGGTGCGGCTTCCCGCCGGCCTGCAGGGCCAGACCATCTTTACCGCGCAGCAGGTGGAAGACGTGGTGGCATGGCTGACCACCCTGCGCGCCGCCGCGCCGGCGCCGCAACATTAAAAGGAACAATATGACAGCGATGACAGCGAAGCGCGCTGAAGGCATCGACCGGCGCCGCCGCGCGCTGCTGGCCGCCGGCGCGGCGGGAATGGGATTGGGCGCGCTGGTGCTGGCGCGTCCGGCCGCGGCGACGCCGGAGGAACTGGCCGCCGCGATCAAGAACTTTACCGGCGGCGCGCCGCTGCAAAACGCCAGGGTCGCGCTGGAGGTGGCGCAGCTGGTCGACAACGGCAACGCCGTGCCGCTCACCGTGCGCGTCGACAGCCCGATGACGGCGGCCGACCACGTCGCCGCCATCGCCATCTTCAACGAGCGCAACCCGGAGACCGGCGTCGCCGTGTTCACGCTCGGCCCGCGCGCCGGCAAGGCGGAAGTGTCGACGCGCATCCGCCTGGCGACGTCGCAAAAACTGACGGCCATTGCGCGCATGGGCGACGGCAGCTTTTGCGCGCAGACGGCCGACGTCATCGTCACGCTGGCGGCCTGCATCGAAGGAGACGCCTGAGATGGCGCGCACCCTGATCCACATGCCGGCGGCGGCGCGGCGCGGCGAGGTGATCGAAATCCGCGCGCTGATCGGCCATCCGATGGAACCCGGCTATCGCCCCGGCCCCGACGGCAAGGCGCTGCCGCGCGATATCATCCGCAGCTT
>DASYLQ010000470.1:0-7950 GCA_036009485.1 Janthinobacterium sp. | reverse complement strand
GCAGTAGGTTTTTCGACGTCCCCATTGTAGCGTCTCCGCTTCACTTTACACAGGGCGGGGCGACATAGTGTCGGCCCAACAACATCTGGGCAGGGGGCTCATAAAAGCAGGTGCTCCACGGGCTCGCCGGGCCGGGACAATTGATATCTGTCAACGCTACACGGGGGGAGTCTGGTTAGCATGTCATGTGCTTAACTCTATCCGTTTCCGTGCAGCAGCTCTCACAGCATCACCGGAGGAACACCATGCATCCCACCACGAAAACCCAGGCCGGCGCAGTGTCGCAGTCCGGCGCCCCCGAAGCAGTGCTGTTGCAATACCTGAGTTTCCGTCTCGGCGGCCTCGAATACGGTCTGGATTTCGCCAAGGTGCAGGAGTTGCGCCCGCTGAAAGAGCTGGAGCGCTTCGCTTCCGATGGCGAGATCATCAGCGGGGTGGCGGTGTCGCGCGGCGTGATCATGCCCATCGTCGACATGCGCATCGCCTTCAACTGCGGCGCCGTGGCCACCGACGGCGCCACCGACGTGATCATCCTGAAACTGTCGAGCTGCGTGATGGGCATGGTGGTCGATGGCGTCACCGATATCGTTGCCCTGTCGGCGGCCGATATCCATCCGATTCCCGGCGCCGGCGCCGACAAGGACGTTGATTACCTGCTGGGCCTGGGAGAAATCGACGGACGCCGCCTGATCCTGGTGGATATCGATAAACTGATGTCCATCCGTAAGGTCGGCAACGGCGCCAAACAGGCTGCCTGAGGCCATCCCGCCTGCCGCCGCTTCCGCACATCCCTCCAGTCCGGACTCCCCGCTTTTCCATCGCCGCCGCCTGCATTTCACAGGCTGCGCCGGCGTGCCACGGTCCCCTGGATTCTGGCATACAATGCCTGGGAACCGCCTGTTCCGAAATCAGGACGATCTTGTATCTGACTTCCTGCGCAGCCGGCGGGAATGTTCATTTCCATCCTCTCGAACAGGAAAGCAGCCATGGCCGCCGTTCGCACCGAAACCGATTCCATGGGCGCCATCGAGGTGCCCGCCGATTGTTATTGGGGCGCACAGACGCAGCGGTCGATACAGAATTTTCCGATCGGCGTGAACCGTTTCCGCTGGCAGCCGCCGATGATACGCGCGCTGGGCATCTTGAAAAAAGCGGCGGCGCAAGCCAATGCGGAACTCGGCGAATTGCCGGCCGAGCTGGCGCGGCACATGATAGCCGCCGCCGACGAAGTCATCGCCGGCAAGCTTGACGACCAATTCCCGCTGGTGGTGTTCCAGACCGGCTCAGGCACGCAATCGAACATGAACGCCAACGAAGTCATCGCCAACCGCGCCAGCGAACTGGCCGGCGGCGAGCGCGGCAGCAAGCGCCCGGTGCATCCGAACGACCATGTGAACCGCGGCCAGTCATCCAACGATACTTTCCCGACCGCCATGCATATCGCCGTGGTCGAACAACTCCACAAGGCGCTGTTCCCGCCGGTACAGCAGTTGCGCGACACGCTGGCGGCCAAATCGGCGGCCTACAGCCAGATCGTCAAGACCGGCCGCACCCATTTGCAGGATGCCACGCCTGTCACACTGGGGCAAGAGATCGGCGCCTGGGTGGCGCAACTGGATTTCGCGCTGGACACCGTGCGGCTCGCCTTGCCGGGCGTGTACGACCTGGCGATCGGCGGCACCGCGGTGGGCACCGGCCTGAATGCGCATCCGCGTTTCGGCGACTTGGCGGCGCACTATATTTCCGCGATCACCGGCCAGCCATTCCGCTCCGCCAGCAACAAGTTTTTTGCGCTCTCGGCGCATGATGCGCTGGTGAATGTCTCGGCTGCGCTGCGCACGCTGGCCGGCGCGCTGATGAAAATCGCCAACGACGTGCGCTGGCTGGCCAGCGGTCCGCGCTGCGGCATCGGCGAACTGGTGATCCCGGAAAACGAACCGGGTTCGTCCATCATGCCGGGCAAGGTCAACCCGACCCAGTGCGAAGCCATGACGATGGTTTGCGTGCAAGTGTTCGGCAACGATGCGGCGACGGCGTTTGCCGGCAGCCAGGGCAATTTCCAGCTCAACGTCTACAAGCCGGTGATGGTGCATAACGTGCTGGAAAGTATAGAGTTGCTGGGCGACGCCTGCCGCGCCTTCCGCGATCGCTGCGCCGTCGGCATCGCACCCAACCAGGCGAAGATCAGCGAAAACCTGGAAAAGAACCTGATGCTGGTGACGGCCCTGAACCGCCACATCGGCTACGACAACGCGGCCAGGATCGCCAAGGCCGCGCACCACGACGGCAGCACCCTGCGCGCGGCGGCGATCGCTTCCGGCCTGGTGAAGGAAGAGGATTACGACAAGTGGATCGTGCCCCTGGAGATGACGCGGCCGGACGCCGGCTGAGGGGCACCTGGGAATGGTGATTTATTAATACTCAGGCGGCCAGCGCCTCCAGCTGTTCCTGCAATTCCAGCCATTCCGCTTCCAGCTGGGCCAGGTCTTTCGTAAAGAAAGTCTGATCCGCCAGCAATTGCTTCAATTTGGCCTTGTTGGCCGCATCGTAAATCCCCGCTTCGCCCAGTTTGGTATCGACTTCCGCCTTTTGGCCATTGCGCTTGGCGATCTGTTCTTCCAGGCGCTTGACCTTGTTTTCGATCGGCTTGCGCAGCGCGGCCAGGCGCTGGCGCTCTTCCGCCTCCTGGCGTTTGTCGCGCTTCTCGGCCACCGGCGCCGCCGCGGCCGCCGCCACCGGCGAGACGACCGGGAAGTCGGTCTTGTTTTCCTTGCCGGCCGCCGGCAGCACGTCGGTGCCTTTGCCCAGCTTGGTCTTGAACAGCCAATCCTTGTAATCGTCGAGGTCGCCGTCGAAAGGCTGCAATTTGCCGTCGGCGACGATGATGAATTGGTCGGTGGTGGCGCGCAGCAAATGGCGGTCATGCGACACCACCACCAGCGTGCCCTCGAACTGGGCCAGCGCCTCGGTCAGCGCTTCGCGGGTTTCCAGGTCCAGATGGTTGGTCGGCTCATCGAGCAGCAGCAGGTTGGGGCGCTGCCAGACGATCAGGGCCAGCGCCAGGCGCGCCTTTTCGCCGCCGGAGAAGGGGCGGATCGAGCTGCTCACCATGGTGCCGGGGAAGTTGAAGCCGCCCAGGAAGTTGCGCAATTCCTGTTCGCGCACGGTCGGCGCGATCTTCGCCAGATGCCACAGCGGCGATTCGTCATGGCGCAGCATCTCGACCTGATGCTGGGCGAAGTAGCCGATCGACAAACCCTTGCCGATGGTCGCATCGCCCGTCAGCGGCGTCAGTTCGCCGGCGATGGTCTTGATCAGCGTCGATTTGCCGGCGCCGTTCACGCCCAGCAAGCCGATGCGCTGGCCGATTTGCAGCGAGAAATTGATATCCTTGACGATCAGTTTTTGCGTGATATCGCCGCTCTTCTCGTCCTCGATCCTGTAGCCGGCGTTGACGTCTTCCAGCACCAGCAGCGGATTCGGCGCGCTCAGCGGTTCGCGGAACTCGAAGGAAAACTCGGCCGCGGCGCGCAGCGGCGCCAGTTCTTCCATTTTCGCCAGCGCCTTCATGCGGCTCTGCGCCTGGCGCGCTTTCGAGGCCTGGGCCTTGAAGCGGTTGACGAAGGATTCCAGGTGGGCGCGCTTGCGCTGCTGCTTTTCCAGCGCGCCGGCGGCCAGGATCATTTGCGCCGCGCGCTGGCTCTCGAAGCCGGAATAGTTGCCGGAATAGCGCTTCAGCTTGCGTTCGTCGATATGCACGACCACGTTCACCACTTCATCGAGGAAGTCGCGGTCATGGGAAATGATGATCAGCGTGCCGGCATAGCGCTTGAGCCAGTCTTCCAGCCAGATGATGGCGTCCAGGTCCAGATGGTTGGTCGGTTCATCGAGCAGCAGCAGGTCGGATGGGCACATCAGCGCCTGCGCCAGATTCAGGCGCATGCGCCAGCCGCCCGAGAAACTGGCCACCGGCTGCTTCATCTGGTCCAGCGAAAAGCCCAGGCCCAGCAGCAATTGCTCGCCGCGCGACTGCACCGTGTAGGCGTCGGCGTCGGCCAGCGCGCTATAGATTTCGCCGATGGCGATGCCGTTTTCCGAGCTTTCCGGTTCCGCCTCCAGGCGCGCCAGTTCGGTTTCCAGCTTGCGTAGCGTGACGTCGCCGTCGATCGCATAGTCGAGCGCCGCACGTTCCAGCGGCGGCGTTTCCTGCGCCACGTAAGCCATGCGCCACTTGGCCGGGAAATCGATCTCGCCCTGGTCCGGATGCAATTCGCCGCGCAGCATCGCGAACAGGCTGGACTTGCCGGCCCCGTTCGCGCCGATCAGGCCGATCTTGTCGCCCGGATTCAGGGTGACGTCGACCTGCTCCAGCAAAGGTTTGATGCCGCGCATCAGGCTTACTTGGATAAAACGAATCATGGTGTGCTTTTAATGGTTTGGGGTGAATACACAACCCCGTTGGCGCTGGCGTTGAGCTTGGTGCTGTTGATGTCTAAGTACCCATTCATAAATAATGGTGTTTTTTGCCTTCCATAGCGGGCGCGTTGCGGCGTTGCCCGTCGCTAGCAGTGCTCGCACTGCGTCGCGCCGGCCGCCTTGCATCGCATCCCGCTATGTTCGTCAAAATTCCACACTTATTTCCGACTGGGTACTTAGAAGGAAGCCTGCAACTGATCGGCGGTCAGCAAAAACACCATATCGTCGCCGGCGCTGGTGGTCAGCCAGGTCAAGCCCAGCGCGCCGAACGCGGCTTCCGCATAGGCCCGTTCGTTGCCGATCTCGACCATCAAGATGCCATCCTCGGTCAGCCGTTCCGCCGCGCCGGCGATAATCTTGCGCACCAGATCCATGCCGTCGCTGCCGCCATCGAGGGCGATGCGCGGTTCGCGCAGGTATTCCTGCGGCAGCTTGCCCATCGAAGCCGAATTCACATACGGCGGATTGGTGACGATCAAGTCATATTTCTTGGCCGGCAGGTTCTGGTACAAATCCGATTCGATCAGCGTGACGCGGTCTTCCAGCTTGTAGTCGGCGACGTTGCGGCGCGCCACGTCCAGCGCATCCGGCGAGATATCCACGGCATCCACGGCGGCGTTCGGGAAGGCGTCGGCCAGCATGATCGCCAGGCAGCCGGAACCGGTACACAGTTCCAGGATATGGCCGATTTCCTCGGGCTCGGGCACCCATGGCGAGAAAAAGTTCGGGATCAGCTCGGCGATGAAGGAGCGCGGCACGATCACCCGCTCGTCGACATAAAAGGCATACGTGCCGAGCCAGCCCTCATTGGTGATGTAGGCGGCCGGCACCCGTTCCACCGCGCGCCGCTCGATCACCGCCAGCACGGCCGCCACTTCTTCCGGCAGCAGCCTGGCGTCGAGGAAGGGTTCCAGCTTATCCAGCGGCAGCTTCAGCGTATGCAGGATCAGGTAGGCCGCCTCGTCCAGGGCCTCGGCGCTGCCATGGCCGAAAAACAGCTTGGCGGTATTGAAGCGGGTGACGGCGTAGCGCAGTAAATCGCGCGGCGTGGTGAAGAGGGTAGGGTTCATGGCATGTTCGGTCGTGAATGGTCGGGCGGGCGTCGCTGGCGCCGGTTTTCCTGCCTTGCGCCGCTCAGGCGCGCAGCAGGTTTTCCAGCGTACGCCGGTAGATATTCTTCAGCGGATCGATGAAGCGCACTTCGATGTGCTCGTCGATCTTGTGGATACTGGCGTTGGGCGGCCCGAATTCTATCACCTGCGGACAGATCTGAGCGATGAAGCGGCCGTCCGAGGTGCCGCCGGTGGTCGACAATTCCGTCGTCACGCCGGTCTCCGCCAGGATCGCGCCCGACAGCGCCTCGCTCAATTCACCGCGCGGCGTCAGGAAAGGCCGTCCGTTCAGCGTCCATTGCAGCGCGTATTCGAAAGCGTATTTGTCGAGGATGGCGTGGACGCGCTCCTTCAAGCCCTCGAAGGTGCTGGCGGTCGAAAAGCGGAAATTGAAGTCGACCGCCACCTCGCCCGGAATGACGTTGTTGGCGCCGGTGCCGGCGTGGATATTCGACATTTGCCAGGACGTCGGCAAATAATATTCATTGCCGGCGTCCCATTGCTCGGCGGCCAGTTCGGCCAGGGCCGGGGCCGCCAGGTGGATGGGATTCTTCGCCAGTTGCGGATAAGCGATATGCCCCTGCACGCCCTTGATGAGCAGCTTGCCCGACAAGGAGCCGCGGCGGCCGTTCTTGATCATGTCGCCCAGGGTGTCGGCCGAGGTTGGCTCGCCGACCAGGCAATAATCGAGTTGCTCGCCGCGCGCTTTCAGCATGTTGCAGACGATCACGGTGCCGTCGGTGGCCGGGCCTTCCTCGTCGCTGGTGATGAGGAAGCCGATCGAGCCCTTGTGCCGCGGATGGGCGGCGATGAATTCCTCGCAGGCGACGACCATGGCGGCGATCGAGGTCTTCATGTCGGCGGCGCCGCGGGCGTACAGCTTGCCGTCGCGGTGGGTGGGTATGAACGGTTGCGAGCGCCATTGTTCGAGCGGGCCGGTCGGCACCACGTCGGTATGGCCGGCGAACACCAGCAGCGGCGCCGCCGTGCCCCTGCGCGCCCACAGATTGGTGACGCCGTTCGATTCGATGGTTTCGCAGACGAAGCCGAGCGGCGTGAGCAGGTCGATCAAATGCTGCTGGCAACCCTTGTCGTCGGGCGTCACGGAAGATAAGGCCAGCAGTTTTTCTGTCAGCTTCAGGGTCTTGGAAGTCGTCATGTCGGGCGGCGTATCAGCGATGGAAGATCTGGGCGTACTGGTCGGCGGAAAAGCCGAGGTGGAACTGGCCGGCGTGCTGCAGCACCGGGCGCTTGACGATGGAGGGGTATTCCAGCATCAGTTCTGCGGCGCTGGCGTCATCGACGATGGCGGCCTTGCGCGCATCGGGCAAGCCGCGCCAGGTGGTGCCCTTGCGGTTGACCAGCACATCCCATTTCAAGTGTTTCAGCCACTCTTCGACGGTGGCGCGGTCCAGGCCTTGTTTCTTGAAGTCGTGGAAGACGAAATCCTGCTGTTGCTCGCCCAGCCAGACGCGGGCTTTTTTGACGGTGTCGCAGTTGGGGATGCCGAAGAGGGTGATGGTCATAGAGGAATCAGGGGGCTGGATGGTGAATTGATGTGCAGGTTTGCCGACGCGCCCAGCTTGTCGCGCATGGCCGGCAAGCATGCGTAATTGCTGGTCAATCGATCATTATAGCCGCAGGCGGGCTGGCGTCCGCGTCGATTTGCCGGCAAAAAATCTTACTGGTTGCCATTTTTGCGGCTTTGTTGCACAAATCCCTGCCGGGGGCGGCTGAATCTTGACTCGGGTAAACTGGTGGCATGACTGCACCGACTCGGGACCCCAACGACGGTGGCCATGGGATCACTCCGTCTGGGGTAAGGGGTACTACGCTCTCAGTTTATTTGTGCAACAAAGCTGTCAGAATGCCATCAATTCAGCGTAAATTCCGTAAACGACGCTTCCTCGGCCGGCTTCGCCTCGGCTTGGGCCGTCTTGCTGTCCGGGCCGTTATTCAGCAGCCACAGCAGATTGGTGGCCGAGTCGGCGTTGGCCAGCGCTTCTTCCTGGCTGACCAAACCGTCGCGCACCAGTTGCAGCAGCGCCAGCTCGAACGATTGCGAGCCCGGCGACATGCTTTTCTCGATGGCTTCCTTGATCTGGCCGATCTCGCCTCTTTCGATCAGGTCGGAGACATGGCGGGTATTGACCATGATCTCGACCGCCGCCGTGCGCGTGCCGCCGTTGATTGAGCGCACCAGGCGCTGCGAGACGATGGCCTTCAGCGTCGACGACACATCCTGCAGCAGCGAGGCGCGGTTTTCGATCGGATAAAAACTGATGATGCGGTTCAGCGCGTTGTAGCTATTGTTTGCGTGCAGGGTCGCCAGCACCAAGTGGCCCGATTGCGCATAGGCCAG
>DASYLQ010000469.1:0-2883 GCA_036009485.1 Janthinobacterium sp. | reverse complement strand
CATTTTTATAAAAAAAAACGCCGTCCAAAGGGAGTAATACATGGTCACACTGAATATCAACGGCCGCGACATGCAGGTCGACGCCGATCCATCCACGCCCATCCTGTGGGCCTTGCGCGATAACCTGAACATGACCGGCACCAAGTTCGGCTGCGGCGCGGCGCTGTGCGGCGCCTGCACCGTGCACCTGGGCGGCCAGCCTGTCCGCTCCTGCGTCACGCCGATCTCGGCCGCCGCCGGACAAAAAATCACCACCATCGAGGCGATGGAGCACGACAAGGTCGGCAAGGCGGTGCAGGATGCCTGGGTCAAGCACGACGTGCCGCAGTGCGGCTACTGCCAGAGCGGCCAGGTGATGAGCGCGACCGCCCTGCTGAGGACCAACAAGAAGCCGAGCGACGCCGACATCCAGGACGCCATGAGCGGCAACATCTGCCGCTGCGGCACTTATCAACGTATTCGCGCCGCCATCAAAGATGCCGCCGCTACCCTCGCTTAAGGAGCATGGCATGCGTATCGAATGGTTTAATCAGGAAGCGCTGGCCAACGGCGCCGCAACCCAGCCTGCCGGCGAGTCCCGGCACGTTTCCCGCCGCAATTTCATCCAGGCCGGCGCGCTGGCCGGCGGCGGCCTGCTGATCGGTTTCATTATCCCCGGCGCCGGCAAGTTCGCGCGCGCGGCGGACGCGAAGCCGGCTTCACAGCTTGTCTCGCAGCCGAATGCCTTCCTGTTCATCGCGCCGGACAACAGCGTCACGGTGCAAGTCAACCGGCTCGAGTTCGGCCAGGGCGTGCAGACCGCGCTGCCGATGCTGATCGCCGAGGAACTGGACGCCGACTGGTCGCAGATGCGCGCCGAGCTGGCCCCGGCCGGCGAGCAGTACAAGGATCCCGTCTACGGCATGCAGATGACCGGCGGTTCCGGCACCATCGCCCACTCGTACACGCAATACCGCGAGATCGGCGCCAAGGCGCGCGCCATGCTGATCGCCGCCGCGGCCGAACAGTGGAAGGTCAAGCCGGAACAGGTCAAGACCTCGAAGGGCATGCTGATCGGCCCCGCCGGCCAGAAGGCGAGCTATGGCGCCTTCGCCGCCGCGGCGATGAAACAGCCGCTGCCGGACAGCGTCAAGCTGAAGGACGCGAAGCAGTTCAACTATATCGGCAAGCCCATGAAACGCCTGGATGCGCGCCTGAAGTCGACCGGCCAGCAACAGTTCGGCATGGACTTCAAGCCGGCCGGGACCAAGGTCGCCGTGGTGGCGCGGCCGCCCGTGTTCGGCGCCCGCGTCGCCAAATTCGACGCCTCCAAGGCGCAAGCCATCAAGGGCGTCATCGCAGTGCTGGAAGTGCCGACCGACCGCGGCGGCAGCGGCGTCGCCGTCATCGCCGACGGCTACTGGCCGGCCAAGCAGGGCCGCGACGCCCTGCTCATCGACTGGGATACCGGCGCCGTCGAAAAGATCAGCACCGCCAGGCAGTTCGCCGAGTACAAGGCGCTGGCGCAGACGCCCGGCACGTCGGCGAAGAAAGCCGACATCTCGAAACTGGCCGCGGCGCCGACCAAGATCAGCGCGGTGTATGAATTTCCATATCTGGCGCACGCGCCGATGGAACCGCTCAATTGCGTGGTCGACTTGAAAGCCGACGCTTGCACCGTCTGGGCCGGCAGCCAGTTCCAGACCATGGACCATGCCGCCATTGCCCGCACCTCGGGCCTGAAGCCCGAGCAGGTGACCCTGCACACGATGATGGCCGGCGGCGGTTTCGGCCGCCGCGCGGTGCCGAGCTCGGACTATATCGTCGAGGCGGTGAATGTCGCCAAGGCCTACAAGGCCACCGGCAAGGGTGATCCGGTGAAGGTGATCTGGAGCCGCGAAGACGACATCAAGGGCGGCTACTACCGTCCGGCCCATGTGCACCAGGCCGAACTGGGTCTCGACGAACAGGGCAATATCGTCGCCTGGAACCACGTCATCGTCGGCCAGTCCATCCTCGCCGGCACGCCGCTGGAAGCGTTCGGCCTGAAGGACGGCGTCGACAGTACGATGACCGAGGGCATGGGCGAACCGTATGCGCTGCCGCTGAATCTCAGCGTGCACAACGTCAAGGCCAACGTGCCGGTGCTGTGGTGGCGCTCGGTCGGCGCGACGCATACCGCCTTCGTCATGGAAACCCTGCTGGACGAAGCGGCGCATGCGGCGAAGATGGATCCTGTCGCCTACCGCAAGAAGCTGTTGGGCGACAAGAACCCGCGCCATGTCGCCGCGCTCGACCTGGCCGTGGCCAGGTCCGGCTACGGCAAGAAGACTTTGCCGAAAGGCCAGGCCTGGGGCGTGGCGGTGCATGAAGCCTTCAATTCCGTGGTGGCCTACGTGGTCGTGGCCTCGGTCGAGAAGGGCGTGCCGAAGCTGCACAAGGTCACGGCCGGCGTGCACTGCAACCAGGCCGTGAATCCGCTGACGATCGAGGCGCAGGTGCAGGGCGCCGCCCTGATGGCGGTCGGCACCACGCTGCCGGGCGCCGCCATCACTTTCAAGGACGGCCTCGTCGAGCAAAGCCAGTTGAGCGATTACCTGGTGGCGCGCATGCCCGACATGCCGCTGGTCGAGGTGGCCATCGTGCCGTCCAGCGACGCGCCGACCGGCATGGGCGAACCCGGTTTTCCGCCGCTGGCGCCGGCCTACGCCAACGCCATCTTCACGCTGACCGGCAAGCGCCTGCGCAAACTGCCTTTCGACCTGGGAACGGCGTAGTTGGCCACCGTCGGCATTTTGCTGGCGGCCGGGCGGGGCCGGCGTTTCGACCCGTCCGGTCTGCAAAACAAGCTGCTGCAGCCGCTGGCGCAGGGCGAGCCGGTGGTCGCCGCCAGCGCCCGCAACA
>DASYLQ010000468.1:0-4782 GCA_036009485.1 Janthinobacterium sp. | reverse complement strand
GCAAGGCCGAGGCCAGCCGGGCGGCGAAGAAGGAATGGCCGCCCAGGTCGGAAAAAAAGTCGGCCGAGCGGCGCATCGCCTGGCCCGGAAACAACTGGGCCAGGGCGGCGAACAGGGCGGTTTCGGCCGGCGTTTCGGCCTGGTCGGAATCGTCGCCGGCGCCCTGGACTTGCAGGCTGAGCGGCATCGCCCTGAGCGCCTTGCGGTCGATCTTGCCGGAGCTCAGGCGCGGCATCGCGGCTAGAATCTCGAAGCGGCTCGGCACCATGTATGGCGGCAGCAGCGCGCCCAGCGACTTGCGCAGCGCGGCCGCGGCGACGCCGGCTTCGGCGCCGGCCACGTGCTCGGGGACACGCTCTGGGACAATATAGGCGACCAGCAGGTCGAGGCCGTCCTCCTTGCGCAACAGGACGGCGACCGTGCCGACGCCGTCCTGTTCTGCCAGCAGGGCCTCGATCTCGCCGAGTTCGACGCGGAAGCCGCGGATCTTGACCTGATCGTCGGCGCGGCCCAGGCATACCACCTGGCCGTCGGCGTCTATGCGCGCCAGGTCGCCGGTGCGGTACAGCTTTTGGTCATGCTCGCCGCTGGCCCATGGGTTGGCGAGGAATTTTTCCGCCGTCAGGTCGGTACGTCCGAGGTAGCCTTCGGCCAGGCCGGGACCGGTGATGCATAGCTCGCCCGTCTGTCCGCGCGGCAGCAAGCGCATGGGCTGGCCAGCGGCCGTGTCGTGGCCGGCCTCGATGACCAGCAAGCCATAGTTCGGCAGCGGCGTGCCGATGGTCACCGGCTGGCCCGGCTGCAAGGCCGCCAGGCTGGCCGATACGGTGGCTTCGGTCGGGCCATAGGTATTGAACATGCGGCGGCCGGGCAGGGCCCAGCGCTCGACCAGCGCTTCCGGGCACATCTCGCCGCCCAGGTTGATCAAGCGCAGGCTGGGCACGTCCTGGCTGAACAGGGCCAGCAGGGTCGGCACGGCGTGCAATACGCTGACCTGGTTTTCCGCCAGCTTGTGCGGCAAAATTTCCGGATCGGCGCTGATGTCGGACTGGCCTATCCACAAGGTGGCGCCGACCAGGTAGGCGATCCAGATTTCCTCGAAGGACATGTCGAAGGCGACCGAAAAGCCCTGGTAGACGCGGTCGTCGGCGCGCACGCCCAGCACTTCATTTTCGCTGCGCAAGAAATGGCAAATGCTGCGCTGGGAAATCAAGATGCCTTTCGGCTTGCCGGTCGAGCCGGAAGTGTAGATGACATAGGCCGGATGCCCGGGCAGCACGCCGCTGCGCCGTGTCGGCACGGCGCCCGGTTCGGCCGGCAGCAGCAGGGTTTCGGCGGTCCACACCGGACGAGTGCAGGAAGCCAGTTGCGGCGCCAGGTGCTGCGAGGTCACGACGCCGGCGCCGTCGGCGTCGTCCAGGCACACTTGCAGGCGTTCGACCGGCGTGCTGTCATCGAGCGGCAGCCAGGCCGCGCCGGCCTTGGCGATACCGGCCTGCATCACCAGCAATTCTATGCCGCGCTGCAACCACAGGCCGACGATGCGGCCCGGTCCGACGCCGGCGGCGATCAGGCGCGAGGCAACGAGGTCGGCTTGTTGATCGAGTTCCCGGTAAGTGAGCCGGCGTTCGCCGAAAATCAGGGCGACTTGCTCGGGCGCGCGCAGGGCGCTAGCCTCGAGCAAGTCGGCCAGCACTTCATCGCGCAGCAGGCCGGGATGCTTAGGCCCGAACAAAATGTCGGGATGTCGTTCTGAAAGGGACGGCTCGTTTAAAGATAAATCGTTCACTATTGCACTTAATTGGAGAAGACTGCGCGGACTTACTGTCAAGCAGAACTTTGCCTATTTGCAGTACTGCGCACACCTTACAGCAAACAGTGCCGGATTTGGTCTGTTGCACGAGGAGAGCAAGAAAAAAATTTGTAAGCGGCAATTGCTGTGTGGCTAGTCATTTCCCCTGCGACATAAAACCAGCAACACCGACAAAGTCAGCAAGGATCCCAGCGTCGAAAACAAGATCGTCCTTGACCTGGCGAAGGCGCCGACTGGAAACGCGCCGGGATGCCGTCTTGGGTGCCACGCCGAATGAACGGTAACGGCGGCGGCTCACCTGCAGGTAGCGGTCGCCGTCCAGTCGCTCGTGGTGTGCGGAAGCTTGATTTTCCTGATCTTCAGTACGCAGGAAGTAAATTTCGAATCCAGCTTCTCCCACCACTCGATATTCCCTGGATGCGCTGCTTACCTCCGCTCGACTCGTTGCCGCCGTACACGCACACCAGCCACCTGGTCTCCTGTGGCGTGAAGTCGTACTCGGTGTCCCAGCCGCCCTTGACCTTCTTGTCTTCAGGACCAACGAGGGAATCAAAACCGCCAGACTTGCCATGAAGCGCACCAATGTAGAAGAAGGCGTTGGATAGGCTGGCCCCCCTGACGAGGCCGCCGCCTTGATGAGCTAAAGGTATTTCCGACAGAGTTGCTTCCTTGTCAGGATAGAACTCCGGGCACTTGAACTGTTGCGCATTGGCGGCAGCGCAGGACAGCGCGACGACTGCCAAGAGAAGCGTTGGCACCATCACCACGTAGAACTCGGAGGCATCCTTGAAGCACTCAGGGCATTTGCGTCCCCACGGGCAGTGATGAGGTCAATGCCAAGTCCAGAATGTGGCATTTATTGCAAATAAGGGAAATCGTATCGTCGTGCTCGCCCGGCGCGATGGCCAGGCTGCGTATTACAATGCGGCGCATGCCTTTATCGCCGCCGGAAAACCGCCGAGTGTTTGCTCGTCCAGGGAGCGGCGATACGCCAGGGCAGCGTCGACTGAATTGAAAGGATGGTATGTCCCACGACCAGCATTTTTACGAACCGGCCCGGGGCCACGGTTTGCCGCACGATCCCTTCAACGCCATCGTCGGGCCGCGGCCCATCGGCTGGATCTCGTCGCGTAGCGGCGCCGGGATCCTGAACCTGGCGCCATACAGCTTTTTCAATGCTTTCAACTACACGCCGCCCATCGTCGGTTTCGCCAGCGTCGGCCGCAAGGATACGCTGAAGAATATCCAACAGACCGGCGAGTTCGTGTGGAACCTGGCCACGCGCCCGCTGGCCGAGGCGATGAACCGCAGCAGCGCGGCGGCGCCGCCGGAAGTCGACGAATTTGTGCTGGCCGGGCTGACCCCGGCCGCCTCGCGCATCGTCGCGGTGCCGCGCGTGGCCGAAAGTCCGGTCTCGTTCGAATGCCGGCGCACCCAGATCATCGAATTGCAAAACGCCGCCGGCGGCGGCGTCAACACCTGGCTGGTGCTGGGCGAAGTGGTAGGCGTGCATATCGCGCGGGAATTGCTGAAGGACGGCGTCTACGACACGGCGGCGGCGCATCCGGTCTTGCGCGGCGGCGGCCCGGCCGATTATTTCGAGATCGGCGGCGATACCTTGTTCAGGATGACGCGGCCGGCTTATCCCTGAATGATCTCCCGGAGTCGGGAAGGGCAGTATACTGCCTGCCTTTTCAGGCAACCGACTTTTCACAGGATAATCCATGAGCGCCTTACCTCCATGCCCCGTATGCCATTCCGAATTCACTTACGACGATGGCGGCCAGTATGTCTGTCCCGAGTGCGGCCATGAATGGAGCGCGCAGGCCGGCGCCGCCGCCGCGGAAGACGGCGCCAGGGTATATCGCGATGCGGCCGGAAATGTGCTGCAGGATGGCGATACCGTCACCGTCATCAAGGACTTGAAGCTGAAGGGTTCCGGCGGCACGCTGAAGATGGGCGCCAAGGTGAAGAACATCCGCCTGGTCGACAGCGACCACGACATCGACTGCAAGATCGACGGCTTTGGCGCCATGAGCCTGAAGTCGGAATTTGTCAAGAAGGTGTAAGGGCACCTCGAAAAACCTACTGCGCAGCCCGCTCTCGCGTCTCCGTTGCTCACCGGCTCGGCGCCCCGTACTGCGTACGGCTCCGCCACTGAACGCGCGAAGTTAATATCGCGAGCTTGCTCGCGACGGTTTTTTCGAGGTGCCGTAACGCCGAAAAGGGCGGATGCCCGGAGATCAGCTCGTCGCCACCGGCGTTGCGCCGGCCGCCGCCGGCTCCTGGCCCAACACGGCATCGCGCTTTTGCAGCAGGTGCTGGCGCAGGATGTCCGCCATGCGCTTGCCGTCGCGCGTTTCCAGCGCCTTGATCATGTCTTCATGGTCGCGCGCGGCGCGGTCCCATTTGTCCGCATCGAAATTGGATTTGAAGCGCAGCGCCTTCAGGCGCCGGTTCAGCAATATATACGTGCTGCGCAACACCGAGTTGCGCGCCGCTTCATTGATCTTGTCGTGGATTTCCTGGTTGCGGCTGTAATAGCCGGGCAAGTCGTGCTGCGCCTTGCAGTCCAGCATGGCACGGTGCAGCATCCTGATTTCCTCCAGTTCGGCCGGCGAAATGCGTTCGCACGCGAGTTCCCCCGACAGCGCTTCCAGCCCGCTCATGAATTCAAAGGTTTCGCGAATTTCCGTTTCCGTCATCCTGGATACGGAGGCGCCGCGGTTCGGCGACAGCTCGATCAAGCCTTCGGCGGCCAGCACCTTCAGCGCTTCGCGCAGCGGCGTGCGGGAAATGCCCAGGGTTTCGCACAACTCCCGTTCATTCAACTTGACGCCAGGCACCAACAAGCCTTCGACGATCAGGTTGCGCAAGTGTTCGACCACTGTGTCGTGCAGGCGCTGGCGTTCCAGCTTGGGCAGCAGCACAGGTACAGGCGCAGGCGCCGGTACAGGTGCGGCGGCGTC
>DASYLQ010000467.1:0-5615 GCA_036009485.1 Janthinobacterium sp. | reverse complement strand
ATATAACCCGGTCACCAATGCAGTGCTGGCAACCTACGCGGGAACCAATTCGACTTCGCCGTCGAACCCGAACAAGGATCTGTGGGATTTCTCGGCAACCAACTTGTCTTCCGGTTCTTACTACTTGGAAGTGGTCGGTTCGGTCACCGGCGCCAAGGGCGGTTCGTATGGCGGCAATATCGACGTCGTCATTGCCGCAGTGCCTGAGCCCGAAACCTATGCAATGCTGGCTGCCGGCCTGGGCCTGATCGGCTTCATGGCTCGCCGCAAGAAACAGGCTTGAAAACGGTCGCCGCGTCTGGCCGACGCGGTAAGCAATATGGCGCGTGGCCGGTAACGGTCCGCGCTTTTTTTATGTCGGCGCCGCATGACCCCGCTGGCAGCGGCGCCGGCCCGCTATAATCGAAAGTGCCGCGGCATGGCGCCGGGCAGGCGTTCTTTTCCACTTTCGACAAGGTCGATTTTGCGCTACGTATTCATTTTATTGCTGGCCTGGGCCGGGCTGGTCGCGACGGCTTACGCCGAGCAGACCGCCGGCACTGCTTTTCACCCCACTGCGGGATTGCAGCCGGCTCAGCTGGGACTGGTGATCAACGACGAGGAAGCCAACAGCGTGGCGATCGGCGAATATTACCGGCAGGCGCGGGATATTCCCGCGAAAAACATCGTCCATGTGAAAATCCCGAACCGGCCGCGCAAGCTCTCGGCCGCCGAATTCGCCGTGCTCAAAAAGCAGATCGACGCCCAGCTGGGACCGGATGTCCAGGCATTGCTGATGGTCTGGACCGCACCGTATGCGGTCGAGTGCAATTCCATCACCTCGGCCTACAGCCTCGGATACGATGCCGAGCAGTGCGAGAAGACTTGCAATCCGGGCAAGCCCAGCGCGTATTTCAATTCCCCGGCAACACGCCCGTTCAGCGAGCTCGGCATTCGCATCAGCATGCTGTTGCCGACCGATTCGGTGGACAGGGCAAAGGCGCTGATCGACCGCGGCGTCAGCAGTGGTTTTCGGGTGACCGAGGCCAGTGCCTATTATCTTCTCACCAGCGATGCTGCGCGCAACAGCCGGGCGCGCTTTTTTCCGCCTTCCGGCCGCATCGCGCAAAAGAAACTGAAGCTGAAGACCATCAAGTCGGATGTGCTGGACGGCGCCCAGGATGTGATGATTTACCAGACCGGCCTGGCAAGCGTGGCCAAGCTCGACACCTTGCATTTCATGCCAGGCGCGCTGGCCGATCACTTGACCTCGAATGGCGGCGATTTGCTGGGCAGCGCCCAGATGAGCAGCCTGCGCTGGCTGGAAGCCGGCGCCACCGCCAGTTACGGCACGGTGTCCGAGCCTTGCAATTACTGGCAAAAATTTCCCCAGCCGATAGCGCTGCTCAAGCATTATCTGTCAGGCGAAACGGCGATCGAAGCCTACTGGAAAAGCGTGGCCTGGCCGGCCCAGGGCGTGTTCATCGGCGAGCCGCTGGCCGCGCCTTACCGTAACTGATTTAAGGTGAGCAGGCCGGCAATCATGCCGCGCCTGCGCTTGCTCTTGCGTCGCCATCCCCCCGAGCGCAGCAGCTGCCTTGAGCTGCCTCAATCTCTTCCATTTTCCAGCCCCGGCGCCGCCGCCAGCGCGGAACCAAACCGCCGTTAACGGACCCAACATTAGTCCGATTGGACTAAGGTGTTGTCATCAAGTCGTCAAGGCCGGACTTTAATATGTATTTTGCAATGCATATTCACGCCATCAGGTTTATCCATGAAAAAACTTCTTGCTTCGATCCCAGGCCACTCGGCTGGCTTGCCATGCCGGCTCAGTGCCATCACGGCGCTGCTGGCGGGAATTTCCGCACCGGCGCTAGCGGCATCGGACGTGGTGATCAGCCAAATCTACGGCGGGGGCGGCAATTCCGGCTCCGTCATCAAAAACGACTTCGTCGAAGTCTTCAACCGCAGCGCCAGCGCGGTCGACGTCAGCAACTGGAGCGTGCAATATGCCTCCGCCGCCGGCGCCAGCTGGCAGGTGACCGCCTTGCCCAGCGTCGTGCTGCAGCCCGGCCAATACCTGCTGGTGGCCGAATCGAAAGGCACCGGCGGCGGCATCGACTTGCCGGCGGCGGACGCCAGCGGTACGATCGCCATGTCCGCGACGGCCGGCAAGATTGCTTTGAGCAATGCCAAGACCGCGCTGACCGGCGCCAACCCAAGCGGCGCGGCGGTGGCCGACCTGGTCGGTTTCGGCACCGCCAGCGGCTTCGAGGGCGCGGCCGGACCGACGCCGTCGAATACGCTGGCCATCCTGCGCAACGAAGACGGTTGCAGCGATTCCGACAATAATGCGGCCGACTTCGTCACCGGCGCGCCGGCGCCGCGCAACAGCGCTTCCGAGCCGCGCGTCTGCGGCACGCCGATAATGCGGCCTATCGTCGCCACTTGCCCGGCCAGCGTGGCGCTGGCGCTGGGCAGCGCCGGCGGCGCCGCCTTGTCGGCGACGGCGCCAGCATCACCCCGGCGCCGGTGGCCGGCATCAGCCTGGCCAACTTTGTCGCGGCCGCCGGCGCCGGCGGCAGCGCCAGCGTCGACCTGAGCGTCGCCGCCGGCGTGCCGGTCGGCAGTTATCCGCTGATGGTCAGCTTCAGCAACGACCAAGCGCAAAGCACGTCATGTTCGATTGCCGTCAACGTCTAGCCGCTGGCCGGCGTGAGCCATTCCATCCCGCAGATCCAGGGCGTGGGCGCGACCAGCCCGTTCGCCAACAGCGTGCAAACCACCGAGGGCGTGATCACGGCCAAGGTCGGCAACGGCTTCTTCATGCAGGATCCGGCCGGCGACGGCGATCCGGCCACCTCGGACGGCGTTTTCGTCTTCACCTCGAGCGCCACCGTCAACGCCAAGGTCGGCGACCGCGTGCGCGTCACCGGCACCGTCTCCGAGTTCGCGCCGACCGGCGCCGCGCATTCGGTCACCGAGTTGCAGAATGTGACGGCGGTGCTCATCCAGAGCAGCGGCAACAGCATCGCGCCGACCAATATCCAACTGCCTTTCGCCGACTTCAGCAAGGTCGAGGGCATGCTGGTGCGCTTCACCAAGCCGCTGCATGTGGCGCAGTCGGAATTCCTCGGCGACTTCGGCCAGTTGACGCTGTCGTCGGGCCCGCTGGAAGTGCCGACCAACCGCTATCCGCCGCGCACGCCGCAGGCCATCGCCCTGGCCGCCGCCAACGCGCTCGACAGCATCGTGCTGGATGACGGTGTTTTCGTCGCGCCGACCGTGATTCCCTACATCGGCGCCGAGCATACCATCCGCGTCGGCGACAGCGTGGCCGACCTGACCGGCGTGATCGATTTCGGCGCCACCGGCAGCGGCGCCGCCTACAAGGTGCAGCCGACCGTGGCGCCGGTATTCTCGCGCGATTATCCGCGGCCGCAAGTGCCGGTGCTGGCGCCGGGCAACGTCAAGGTGGCCAGCGCCAACGTATTGAATTTCTTCACCACCTTTACCAACGGCGACGACGTTTTCGGCCATACCGGCCAGGGTTGCGCCCTCGGCGCCTCGGTGGCGAAATCGAATTGCCGCGGCGCCGACAGCCTGGCCGAGTTCACCCGCCAGCGCGACAAGATCGTCAATGAATTGAAAGCCATCGACGCCGACGTCTTCGGCCTGATGGAAATCCAGAACAATGGCGAGACCACGGTGTCCTACCTGGTCGACCAGCTGAATGCCGCCATCGGTTCGCTCACCTATGCCTATGTGCCGAAACCGGCCAGCACCGGCACCGATGCGATCCGCGTGGCGATGATCTACAAGCCGGCCAGGCTGGGCCTGGCGGGCGGCCCGTTGAGCGACGGCGATGCGATCAACAACCGTCCGCCCTTCGCCCAGACGTTCCAGGCCGCCAATGGCGAAAAATTTTCGCTGATCGTCAACCATATGAAATCGAAGGGCAGTTGCCCGAGCGCTTACGGTCCCGACGCCGACCAGGGCGACAGCCAGAGCTGCTGGAACGCCACCCGCATCCAGCAGGCGCAGCGCCTGATCAATACCTTCGTACCGCAAGTGGTGGCCGCCGCCGGCGATCCCGACGTGCTGATCATCGGCGACATGAATTCCTATGGTTTCGAAGACCCGATCAACGTCATCACCGCCACCGCTTACGTCAACCAGCTCGAGCGTTATGTACGCCCGGCCTCGATGCCGCATTCCTTCGTGTTCGACGGCCAGAGCGGCTACCTGGACCACGCGCTGGCCAGCGCCAGCCTGAGCCCGCAAGTGGCCGACACCGCCGAATGGCATAACAATGCCGACGAACCGCCAGTCATCGACTACAACCTGGACGGCAAGCCGCAAGACCTGTACACGCCGTTGCCATACCGCGCCTCGGACCACGACCCGGTGATCATCAGCATCGATCTGCAGCGGAAGGTGGCGGATGTGACGTCCAGCTTCAGTACCGTCAATTCGGGGTACGCGCTGAACCGCGCCACGCAAAAATTCGTCGGCATCTTCACCATCACCAACCGCGGCAGCGCCGCCCTGAGTGGCCCGTTCCAGGTCGAGTTCGACGGCTTGACCGCGGGCGTCACCCTGGACAATGCCAGCGGCAACCATGCCGGCGCGCCCTACATCGGCATCGCTTCGTCCAGCCTGGCCCCGGGCGCCAGCGTGGCCTTGCCGCTGACCTTCAGCAACCCAGCCAAAGCCGCCATCGTCTATTCGGCAAAAATCTACGCCGGCTCATTTTAAGGAAGACCTGCCATGCTCGCCTTCGTCCTTTCCCCTATCTTGCGCCGCGCAATCATGACGCTGACCCTGTCCGCCTGCGCCAGCCTGGCGTCGGCCCAGAGTTATCACGTCGAAATCGACACTAGCGGCTTCGGCAGCAGCGGCTGGCTGGAGTTGCAATTCAACAGCGCCGGCAATGCCGCTGCCGCCTTCGCCACGGTGAGCGATATGTCCGGCGCCTTCGATAGCGGCGGCGTCAGCGGCCTGACGCCGCAGATCAGCGGCGACGTCAGCGGTTCGCTGGCCAGCGGCTATCAATTCGACAATGGTGGCGGCTTCAACGATCTGTTCCATGCTGTCAATTTCGGCGGCATGATCAGTTTCGATGTCAGCTTCAGCGGCGGCGTGTATCCATCGGCCAACGTATTGCAAAGCATGTTTTCAGTGGCGGCCTATGGCGCCGACCAAGCCAGCTTGCTCGGCCATCCCGACAGCGCCAGCGGCAGCCTCGTGATCTTCCTGTGGACGCCGGCCGGCGCCGCCGGCCAGAACGGCACGGTCACGGCAAGCGTATTCGACGCGACCCGCGTCGCCGTCGCCGCCGTGCCGGAAGCGTCTGAATGGCTGATGCTGCTGGCCGGCGCCGGCCCGGTCGCTTTCTGCCTCAGGCGCCGCCGGCTTCCCGGCGCGCTTCGCGCCGCATAATGCAGCCGCAAAAAGCGCAACGTTGGCTTCCGGTCTGGCGCCAGCATGGCCGGGCTTTTTTTAGGCGCGTGTTAATTTATTTGCAAAAGCTTTAAATTGAAAACGAGCACGCGATACAGGAATTAATCGCGCTCAACCTGTGCCGGGCCGGCCACCGTGTCGCCTGCACCGGCGACGCCGACAGCGCGCTCGTG
>DASYLQ010000466.1:0-1685 GCA_036009485.1 Janthinobacterium sp. | reverse complement strand
GGGATTGCCGTCGTCGAGGCCTTTGTCGCGCTGGTAGTGGTAGGAATAAAAACCGGCGTTGAGCCAGGTTTCGCTGAGCGGCGCCGATTCGATCATCTCGAACGGGTTGCCGCCGTCGGCGCGGGCGTCGGCGCCGGCCAGCAACAGTGGGAGTGCCGCCGCGCCGAGGGCGCTCATCTTGCGCAGTAAGGCCAATGTCATTGTTCCCGCTTTCCTGTCTGTTCTTGTTGACGCTTGCCATCCGCGTCCCGCCATTCGGCCCGCAGCAGCCCGTAATAATCGGTGTCGCAGATCTCGCCGTTGACGATCCAGCGTTCGCGCATGAAGCCTTCCTTCCTGAAGCCCAGGCGTTCCAGCAGCCTGGCCGAGGCTGCGTTGCGCGGATCGATGTCGGCTTCGATGCGGTTCAGGTCCAGCGCATCGAATGCATGCGCCAGGAGCCGCGCCATGGCTTCCGCCATATAGCCCTTGCCCCAGTGCCCGCGGCCTAGAATATAACCGACTTCGCAGCGCCGATTCGAAGGACTGAAGTGATACAAGGTGCAGTTGCCGATCAATTCGCCGCTGGCGGCGATTTCCAGGCCGAAGCGCAGCGCCGAACCATCCTCCTGGGCGATGCGCGCCGAGGCGATCATGGCGTCGGCCTGGGCCATCGTCGTCCACGGCGAACTGCTCCAGTAGCGTAGCGTCTGCGGATCGGAAAAAATGCCGAACAGCGCGGCGGCGTCGGCCGGGCGCAGGGGGCGCAGCAGCAGGCGCTGCGCGCGCAGCTGCAATTGTTCGGGAGGGGAAGATGGCATGCTCATGTCGAAATGCTTTCTTGGGCCGGCTTGCGCCATACGCCTGGGCGCCGCCGATACTTCCATCGCATACGCGCGCGACGCCCACGTTGAAGACGCGGCGCCGCCTGGCGGGCAAAGCGGCCCCGGTCATGCCGGCCACACCGATATCCATCTCTGGCGCCATGCTGGTGGATCTTCAACTGTAGTGGTATTGTCGCCTGTACGGTTGGCTGGTTTTGGAATTTGTGTATTTGTGCCATAGTTAGAGCGCTGTCTATTATTGCATCATCATTTTGCCAACTGGTAAATTATTTTACGCATCGTAAAAATCCGCGCGCCGCCCGGCAAATGCCCGGGCAGGCGCCAATGCCGATGCCCGACAACGAGGAGATACCGCATGAACGAATCCAGGCCAGTATCCATGTCATCTTTCTGGATGCCATTCACCAATAACCGCGACTTCAAGGCCCATCCGCGCCTGCTGGTGTCGGCGCAAGGAATGTATTACAAAGACGTCGACGGCAACACGGTGCTCGACGGCACGGCCGGCCTGTGGTGCGTGCCTTGCGGCCACGCCCAGCCGAAGATCGTCGCGGCGATCCGCGAAATGGTCGGCCAGCTCGACTTCGCGCCGACCTTCCAGATGGGCCATCCGGCCGCCTTCGACCTGGCCGAAAAGCTGATGGAATACACCGGCCACAAATTCGGCCACGTCTTTTATACCAACTCCGGTTCCGAGGCGGTCGACACGGCGCTGAAGATGGCGCTGGCCTACCACCGGGCGCGCGGCGAGGCCGGCCGCACCCGCCTGATCGGCCGCGAACGCGCTTACCACGGCGTCGGCTTCGGCGGCATTTCAGTCGGCGGCATCGCCGCCAACCGCAAGCATTTCGGCCCGCTGTT
>DASYLQ010000465.1:0-4709 GCA_036009485.1 Janthinobacterium sp. | reverse complement strand
CCGTCGGATAGCACGACGAAGGGGGCGCAAGGAAAGCGCTGCGTGCAGCTTTCCTGCCCGGCCAGGTAAGTCAGCTGGCCGTTGCTGTCGCGGCCGCGCACGACCTTGGTCGTCACCGCCCGGCCGGCATCGACCGGTTCGCGCGTCAGCACCGGCGTCACCGAATAGCGCAGGCGCTTGCCCCAGGCGTCGGCGCCTTCGACGCCCAGCGCCACCCAGGGCAGGAAACCGGTGCAGCTTTCCTCGCTGCCGCAGGGCGCCGCCATTTCCAGCCCGTCGCTGGCCGACGCGGCCGGCCGCGGCAGGCGCCCGTGCAGCGTGGCGAAGCCGATCAGCGCTTCGCGCGCCTGGGCCAGCGCGTCCAGCGTCTTGCGTTCGCGCAGCGCCTGCACATGGTTGTTGCCCATCGCATTGATCAACAGGGTGGCGGCGCCCAGGCCGATCAGCGTCAGCAAAATCAGCAAGACGGCGCCGCCCTGGCGCGCCGGTCCGACGGCCGCGCAGGCAGTGCCAGCTGCCTTGCTAGCGTTCATGAACTTCCTTGACGCTGCCGTCGTTGGCATCGTAGCTCTGGCCCGGTTTCAGGATGACTGTGCGGCCGGACGGCGTGTTGACGTTCAGCGCAGGCGTGGCGGCGCGGGCGCCGACGAAGGCGTCGTTGCCGGTGCTCTGAGCCACATTGTTCAGCCAGATCGTCGATGTGCCGCCGCTACGCTTGACGATGCCGTTCAGCTCGACGGGCGCGGCCGGCGGCGGCGGCGGAGCCACGATCGCTGCCGGCGCCGTGGCCGGGGCGCCGGCGGCGCCCAGCGTGCCGTTATTGCGCCGCGCATCGAGTTCGGCGCGCTGGCCCGGGCTGGCGAACAGGCGTCCCAGCGCGGGCGCGCCCGGCTCGGCCATGCTCTGGGCTGTGGTGTCGGCGGCGATGAGGCTGGTCAGCAAGGCCAGCAGCAAGGCGGTTTTTTTCATCAGGAACCTTTCTGCGGTTGCAAGACTGGCGCGGGCGCCGGTTTGCCGAGCGAGAGCCAGAGCAGCGTGCAATCGGCGATCAGGCCGCTGGCCTGGGCCTGGGCCGCCTCCGCCGTCATGGCGTTGCGCTTGACGGCGCAATTTTGCACGGTAAAAAAGCCGCGCCGTTTCAAGTCGTCCAGGAAGTTCAGCAAGTCCATTTCATGCAGCAAGTCCATATGCAGGGTCATTTTACTGCCGCGCAACTGGTAATCGCCGGTGTCGACCGCGCCGTCCAGCTTGAACACCTGCTGCGGCTCGATTTCATAAGTGATCGTCAGCAGCTTGCGGGCGTCCTGAATTTGCTTGATCGCCTCGACCCAGTCGAGCCGCCGTTCGTCGCCGCCCAAGCCCAGGGCTTGCAATTGCTCGAAACGGCGCTGGTACAGCTGCAGGTCGAGCTTTTGGTTTTCGACCTCGCCGATCTTGCGCGCGGCATTGTCGCGATCCTGCAGCGCCTGCCTGGTCGAGGCCTGCCCGGTCGCCAGGAACCAGTGGCTGACCCCGACCACGGCGAGCGCGCCGGCCAGCACCGCCGCGAACAGCAGGGCGGCCGGGCGCACCAGGCCGATGTCGGCCAGCCAGGCCGGGGTCGGCGCCGGGGTATTTTTTTTCTTCATGGCTGTAGGCTGCGGGCTCATGGATTCCACACCAGTTGCAGGATGAATTTCGAGCGCGCGGAAGCGCTGGCGTCGGGGCTGTCGCTGGCCGCCTTGCCGGCGAGCTTGACGGTCGAGCGCACGTCCAGCGGCGGCTGTTCCAGCACCACCTGCATGCGCGGCGTGCGCGCCAGGTCTTGCGCGAAGCGGTTCACGCTGTCGAGCACGGCGCGGTAATCGCTTTGCGGCAGCGCCACCTCGGCCTCGATGCGCAAGGTCTGCGGCGCCGCAGCCGGCACGCCGATCAGCAGCGAGGAAGGCGGCGCGGAACTGCTGTCGCCAGCCTGGCCCGGCGTGCCGCCCGCCGGCGCGGCCGTGGCGCTGCCGGCATGGCTGCCGGGCAGGCTGACTTGCCAGTCGAGCGCGGTCAGCTGGATCTGCGGCACGCCGTCGAGCGCATGGCTGACGATGGCCAGCAAGGGCGCCGGCATCGGCCCGTGCGCCGCCACCATTTGCTCGATCAGCGCCGCGGCCTTCATGTTTTCCGGCCGCTCGGCGCTGGCCGGCAGCGCCGCCTTCAGGCTCCGGTAGCGCGCTTCCAGGCGCGCGGTGTCGGCGCGCAATGCGCTGCGGCCGGACAGCGCCGACCAAGTGCCCCACAGGTTGGCGCACAAGCACAGCAGCGCCACGGCCAGGGTCGCCGCGCTGGCGCCGCGCAAGCCTTGCCGGGCCAGCCACAGCTGATAAAAGCGCCCGCTGGCGCCGCGCTCGTACAAGCCGGCTGTCGGCTTGCTCGCCAGATGCGCCAGCAGCAGCGGTTCGGCCAGGCCGTCAGCCCAGCCATCAGCCAAGCCCGCCGCGGCATCGTCCTGCTCAATTGGACTGTCTTGCAGGCTGTCTTCAAGGCGCAGCCGTTCGGCCGCGTCTTCCAGCGTGACGAAATGGTAGGCCAGTCCGGCGCTGTCCTGGCACAGCGCCTGCAGTTGCGGCATCTGGGCGGCGCCGCCCAGCACGGTCACGTACAGCACCTGTCCGCGCGCCAGCAGGCGCGTGCTGGTCAGGAACTGCTGCGTCTTTTCCGTCTCGGCAACGATGTTGAGCGCCGCGCCGTCGCGGTCGAGGGCCGGCGTCAGGCGGCTGAATTTCAGGCGGCCGTCCTGGTAATAACTCTGGCGCAGGCCGGCCGCTTGCTGCGTCACCAGCAGCAGGTGTTCATAGTCCAGCGCCAGCGGCTTGATCAGCGCGGCGCCCAGCGCCGTCAGCGAATGGATGCCGGCCAGCGGGATGCGGCGCTGTTCCATGGTTTGCACCCAGGGCTGCAGCGCGGCCGGGTTGGTCAGGGCGCTGAACAGCACATGGTCGTCGCGGCGGCCGTCCGGGTCGCGGTTTTGCACGGCGGCGTATCGGTAGGGCGTTTCGCGGTACAACTGGTTCAGCTTGCGGGCGATCAGCGCGCGCCCGCCCTTGCCGCCGACGTGGGGCAGGGTGGCGCGCTGGTAGTCTTCCTCGATCAGGTCGGCGACCAGCCAGGCCGGCTGTTCTTCGCGTCCTTCCAGATAGGCGGAAAACGCCGCCAGCCCGGCGCGGCCGGCGCCGAAGAGCGGCCCCGGCGAGAGCCGGCCGCGCCGCCATTCATAAGCGCGCAGCTGCTCGTTCGCCAGGTAAAACAATTGTTTATGGAGTCGCCTGGAAAACACGGCCTGCCCTTCAGGTTTTGATCGTGCTGATCGTGTCGTAAATCGGCCCCAGCACGGACAGCATGATCCAGCCGAGCAGCAGCCCGAGGATCACGGTCATCGCCGGCTCTATCATGGACTGCACTTTTTCTATCATTTCCTTTACCTCGCGGTTATAGAAATAACTGACGTTGCGCAGCGCCGCATCGAGCGAGCCGGTGGCTTCGCCGACCTTCAGCATGCGGATCACCAGCGGCGGGAAGATGCCGGTGTTCTGGAACGCCGCCGTGATGTTGTGGCCTTCCGAAATCAGCTGGCCGGCGCGCTGCAGGCCGAAGGCGATGACGCGGTTGCCGACGATGCCTTCGGACAGGCGGATGCATTCGAGGACGGTGATGCCGGAGCCGTACATCATGGCGAACAAGGTGGCGAAGCGCGCCAGGATGATCTTGCGCAGCACCGGGCCGACCATCCACACGCGCAGCTTGTAGCCGTCGGCGATGAAGCGGGCGCCGGGGCTGTGGCGCAGCCAGTAGCGGCCGGCCACGAAGGCCAGCGCCGGCAGCGCCAGCAGGATGTACCAGTAATGGATGAAGATGTTCGAGACGAAGATCAGCGCCTTGGTGTGGAAGGGCAGTTCGCCGCCCATGTTCCTGATAAAACTGGTCAACTGCGGCACCAGGTAGATCATCAGGAAGAAGGTGACGCCGGTGACGATCAAGCCCACCGCGACCGGGTACATGACGATCTTCCTGGTTTGCGCCGCCAGCTCGTCCTGCCATTTCAGGCTTTCCGACAGGTTCTTGAAGACGTCGGCCAGCTTGCCGCTTTGCTCGCCCGCCAGAATCAGGCTGGTGAAGGTCGGGTCGAACACGTCCGCATGGTGGCCCAGCGCGGCCGACAATTGCTGGCCGCCTTCGATGCTTTCGATCAGGTCGGTGACGATTTCGCGGAAGCGCGGGTGGTCCAGGCTGTCGCGCAAATCGTTCAAGCCTTCCAGGATGGGCACGCCGGCGCCGGACATCTGCTCCATGTGGAAGCAAAAATTGATCAAGTCCTGGCGCTTGACGGCGCGCTTGCCCAGCGCCAGCGGCTGGCTGGCGACCTTGAAGTCGATCAAGTCCAGCTCCATGCGCTGCAGGCGCAGTTCCAGGTCGTAGCCGTTGGCCGCGTCCATGCTGCCGGGCAGGGTGCGGCCGGCCGCGTCCATCGCGCGGTAAGCGTAGAGCGGCATCAGCTCAGCCTGTCCGTCAGGTCGACCACGCGCGCCACCTCGTCCAGCGTGGTGACGCCTTCCAGCACGCGCCGCACGCCGTCGTCGACCAGGCTGTGGAAGCCGCTGTCGCGGGCGGCGTTTTTCAACTCGCGGCTGGAGGCGCGGCGCGCCACCATTTCGTCGAGCTCGGGGCTAAAGCGCAGCAATTCG
>DASYLQ010000464.1:0-2633 GCA_036009485.1 Janthinobacterium sp. | reverse complement strand
GTCGATCGCCGCCGGGATTTTCAGCTGCAGGCCGGGCAGGGCGGCGCGGATGCGGTCGACGGCGTCGATGACGTTGGCGCCCGGTTGCTTGAAGACGGCCAAAAAGATGCAGCGCTTGCCGTTGGCCCAGGCCGCCAGCTTGGTGTTGTCCGGACCCGCCACGGCGCGGCCGATGTCGCTGACGCGCACCGGCGCGCCGTTGCGGTAGGCGACGATGACCTTGTTCCATGCCGGCGCGGTCAGCAGCTGGTCGTTGTCGTACACGGCGAAACTCTGGCGCGGGCCGTCCAGCGTGCCCTTGGGCGCGTCGACGGTGGCGTTGGCGATTTGCGCGCGCACGTCTTCCAGTCCCAGGCCGTAGGCGGCGGTGCGGGCCGGGTCGAGCTGGATGCGCACGGCCGGCTTTTGCTGGCCGTTGATGGTGACCTGGGCCACGCCTTTTATCTGCGACAGCTGCTGCGCCAGGATATTGTCGGCGGCGTCGTTGACTTCCGTCAGCGGCATCGATTCCGAGCTCAGCGCCAGCTGCATGATCGGCGCGTCGGCCGGGTTGATCTTGCGGTAGCTCGGCGGGCTGGGCAGGTTGGTCGGCAACTGTCCGCCGGCGGCGTTGATGGCCGACTGGATATCGCCGGCGGCGGCGTCGATATTGCGGTCCAGGTCGAACTGCACGGTGATCGAACTGCTGCCCAGCGAGCTGGTCGAGGTCAATTCGCTGACGCCGGCGATCAGGGAAAACTGCCGCTCCAGCGGCGTGGTCACGCCGGACGCCATGGTTTCCGAACTGGCGCCGGGCAGCGAGGTGGAGACCAGGATGGTCGGGAAATCGACTTGCGGCAGCGGCGCGATCGGCAGCAGCGGGAAGGCGACGACGCCGGTCATCAGCAGGCCGAGCGCAATCAGGGCCGTGCCGATGGGACGCCGGATGAACGGTTCGGAAATGTTCATGGCGCCTCAACCTTTTCCGGCTTGGGCCGGGGCTTTCGGCTGCGCGGCTGGGGCGCTGTCGGCGCCGCCCGGCTGCACCAGCCTGACGCGCACGCCCGGACGCAGCTTCAGCTGGCCGTCGACGACGACGCGCTCGCCCGCGGCGATGCCGGCATCGATCAGGGCGACGGCGTCGCCCGGCGTGGCCGGCGAGACCTTCACCGGCCGCATCTGCGTCGTGTTGTCGGGCTGGATCACGAAAACGAAGAGCCCTTGCGGGCCGCGCTGGAGCGCCGCCGGCGGTATCGTGACGGCGTTGCGGCGCGTCTCGAGCAGCAGGCGCACGTCGACGAACTGGCCGGGCCACAGCGCGTGGTCGCGGTTCGGGAAGGTCGCCTTCAGCTGGATGGTGCCGGTGCTCTGGTCGATCTGGTTATTCACCAGCAGCAGCTGGCCGTTGCCGGCCGGATTCTTGTCGCCGCGCAGATACGCGCTCACCGCCAGCTTGCCGGCCGCCATGCGTTTCGTGACCTGGGCGAATTCGTCTTCCGGCAAGGTGAACATGACCGAGATCGGCTCGACCTGGGTCACGCTCACCAGGCCGTTGGTGTCGGCGGCGTGGACGATATTGCCGGCGTCGACCAGGCGCACGCCGGTGCGGCCGGAAATCGGCGAGACGATGGTGGTGTAGTTCAGCTGGACCCGGGCGTAGTCGATCTGCGCCTGGTCGTTCTGCACCGTGGCGGCGTCCTGGGCCACCAGGGCGCGCTGGGTGTCGACCTGCTGGACGGCGATGGAATCCTGCGCCAGCAGCGTCTCGAAGCGCTTCAGGTCGACCCTGGCGTTGGCCAGCAGCGCTTCGTCGCGCGCCTTGGCGGCCAGCACCTGTTCCAGCTGCGCCTTGAAGGGACGCGGATCGATCTGCGCCAGCACGGCGCCGGCCTTGACGTCCTGGCCTTCGATGAAGTTGACTCTCTCGAGGGCGCCGTCGACGCGCACGTGGACGGTGACGTTGTTGTAGGCCTGGACGTTGCCGATGCCGTTCAAATACACCGGCACGTCGCCCGCTTGCGCCGCCGCGGCCACCACCGGCACCGGCGCCGGCGCCTTGGCCGGTTGCGGTTTCAGCCAGGCGTGGATGAGGAAGCACAGGGCCAGGCACAGCAATATGAGCAGGCCGGCCCACGGCAGCCAGCGCCGGCGGCGCGGCGCGGCAAGCGGGGCAGGGGCGGCGGAGGTCAGCGCGGCGCGCTGGCCGGAATGGCTGGAATGGCCAGCCGGTGCGCCGGATTCGGTGGACTCGGGAGGGATGCCGCTCATGCGGCCAGCCGCTCAAAACCAGGATCAAAAACGCATGGGCAATGCATGGCGCTCCTCGTTTCATCTTCGCTCAATGAAGCTGATGAAACTACATCAAATGTAACAAGGAGGCAAATTGGATTGTATTCAATTGTAGCGTGCGCCGGCGCAAGGGAGGGACGCTATCGGTCCTGTCGCAACTCGACCCGGTGCGGCACGCCGCTCTGTCCGGGGAAGCCGGTAAAGGCGCTGACCACCAGGGCCGGCATCACCGATACCGTGGCCGGCTTGTAGCTGGTGTTTTGCGCCGTCACGTCATACAGCTTCTTGCCGTCGGACGTCTCGATGGTCACGTGCAGCGTGCGCTGGTAGACGTGGCGCACCGATTCTTCCTGGTTGCCCGGACC
>DASYLQ010000463.1:0-4540 GCA_036009485.1 Janthinobacterium sp. | reverse complement strand
CAGGGTGAAGCGGACGGCAGCGAGCCGCGCGAGACATGCACCATCGCCACCGAATCTTCCACCGCCGGCGGGGTCGCCGTAGACACCGATGCCCGGAATGTCTTTCTTCGTCATGCGCCGACTGTCCTCGCCAATGGTGTGCGAAAAACAATATAAAGCTGGTAGCATCCCGTCGTGAAAGGAAGCGTGCAGGAGTCCAGGCAGCCTCAGTTTATGATCCGACATAAAGACAATTATCATCCCGGCGTGACGGCTGCCGTCGCAGTCAGCAGCGCCCTGATTTTCCTGCTCGATTATGTGACCCCGATCGGCATGAGCGAATGGGTCTTGTACCTGCTGCCGGTGGCCTTGTGCGTGCTGCAAAACAAGGCCAGCCTGGCTTTCGTCTCGGCCGCCGTGAACGCCGTGCTGATCGTGATCGGCTATTTCGTATCGCCGCCCGGCATGGCCGCGCCCGACATGGCGGTGCTGAACCGCTGCTTCGGCGTCTTCGCCATGGCCGGCGTGGCGCTGCTGGTGCACCAGGCTGTCGGCGAAAGGCTGAAGGCGCGCCGCCTGGCCTGGCTGCAGCAGGGCCAGGCCGATACCGCGCTGAGCATGATAGGCGAGCAAACCAGCGCCGAGGTCGGCGCCAATTTCCTGCGCAGCGCCGCCGTTTTCCTCGATGCACAGATGGGCTTGCTGTACCGCCTCGATAGCGGGCGCCTGGCGTTGACCGCCAGCTATGCCTGCATTCCGGCCGACCCCGGCGACGCCGCGCTTCCAGCCTCTTTCGGCATGGCCGACGAGGTGGCCAGGAGCGGCAAGGCGACCTTGCTCGAACGCTTGCCGCAGAACTACCCGCGCTTCGGTTCCCTCAGCGGCAGCGCGGCGCCGTCGGCCGTGCTGATCGTGCCGATCAAGGTCCAGGGGCGGGTGAGGGGCGTGTTCGAACTGGGTTTCTCCGGCGCCCGTCGCGACTTCAGCGATGCGCTGGAATTCCTCGAATCGGTGGCCGGCAGCGTCGGCCTGGCCCTGCGCTCGGCGCTGTACCGCCAGCACTTGCGCGAATTGCTGGAACAAACCCAGCGCCAGAGCGAGGAGATGCAGACCCAGCAGGAGGAATTGCGCGTCTCGAACGAGGAACTGGAAGAGCAGGGCAATATCTTGCGCGAGTCGCAGCAGCGGCTCGAACAGCAGCAGGCCGAGCTGGAACAGAGCAATGTCCAGCTGGAAGAACAGGCGCAGCGCCTGGAAGCGCAGAAGGCCGAGCTGCTGCGCGCGCAGCGCCGGCTGCAGCAGCATGCGTCCGAACTCGAGCGCGCCAGCCGCTACAAGTCCGAATTCCTGGCGAATATGTCGCATGAGTTGCGCACGCCGCTGAACAGTTCGCTGATCCTGTCGCAAATCCTCGGCGAAAACCGCAGCGGCAAGCTGAGCGACGACGAGGTGCGCTACGCGCGTACCATTCACGCTTCGAATTCCGACTTGCTCACGCTGATCAACGATATCCTCGACCTGTCGAAGATCGAGGCCGGCCACGCCCATATCGCAGCGGCGCCGCTGGCCATCGCCGACGTGCTGTCCGCGCTGCGCGCCGGCTTTGAGCCGCTGGCGGCGGAAAAAGGCTTGCGCTTCACGCTGGAGGTGGCGCACGGCACGCCGCCGCAACTGGTCAGCGACAATTTGCGCCTGCAACAGATACTGAAAAACCTGCTGTCGAACGCCTTCAAGTTTACCCGGCAGGGCGAAGTGTCGCTGCGCGTCAGCGGCGGCGCGCCCGGGCGCCTGCTGTTCGCGGTGCGCGACACCGGCATCGGCATTCCGGCGCAGCAGCAGGAAGTGATTTTCGACGCCTTCCGCCAAGCCGACGGCTCGACCAGCCGCCAATACGGCGGCACCGGGCTGGGCCTGTCGATCTCGCGCGAACTGGCGCGCCTGCTGGGCGGCGAGATCCGCGTCGACAGCGAGGAAGGCCGCGGCAGCACCTTTACGCTGGAAATCGCCGACGAGCTGGCGGCGGACGCGGCGGCGCAGCCGGCGCCGGCACCGGTGCGCCCCGCCGCCAGCTTCCCGCCGGCGCCCGCAACAGCGCCGGCGCCGGCAGCGGCGGCCGCCCCGGGCCACGCCGACGACCGCGCCGCGCGCCAGCGCGAACGGCTGATCCTGGTGATCGAGGACGACGCCCGCTTCGCCGCCGTGCTGTACCAACTGGCGCATGAACTCGATTTCGACTGCATCGTCACGGCGCTGGGCAGCGAAGCCATCGCGCTGGCGCGCGAGCAGCGTCCCAGCGGCATCCTGCTCGACGTCGGCCTGCCCGACCAGTCCGGCCTCGGCGTGCTGGAATTGCTCAAGCGCGATCCGGCCACGCGCCACATCCCGGTGCACATGATGTCGGCCGAAGACCATATGCAGGCCGCGATGGCGCTGGGCGCCGTCGGCTACGCCTTCAAGCCGGTCGCGCGCGCGGAACTGGTGACGGCCATCCGCCGCCTGGAGGAACAGTTGCAGACCCGCGCCCGCAAGGTGCTGGTGGTGGAGGACGACGCCGCGCTGCGCGCCAACATCAAGCTCTTGCTGGCCGCCGACGATATCCAGATCAGTACCGCCGGCAGCATCGCCGAGGCGCTGGCCCTGGTCGGTTCGACCAGCTTCGACTGCATGGTGATGGACTTGACCTTGCCTGACGGCAGCGGCTACGAGTTGCTGGAACAAATTTCCAACGGCGGCCAGTCGGCGTTTCCTCCCGCCATAGTCTACACGGGCCGGGCCTTGTCGCGCCAGGAGGAGCAAGCCTTGCAGCGCTATTCCAAGGCGATCATCATCAAGGGCGCCAAGTCGCCCGAGCGCCTGCTCGACGAGGTCAGCCTGTTCCTGCACCGGGTGGTGGCGTCGCTGCCGCAGGACCAGCAGCGGCTGCTGTCGCAGGCGCGCCAGCGCGACGCCATCTTCGAGGGCCGCAAGATTTTGCTGGCAGAAGATGACGTGCGCAACATTTTCGCTTTATCCAGTATCTTTGAGCCCCTTGGCGTGCAGTTGATTATCGCCCGCAACGGCCGCGAAGCCTTGCAGCACCTGGAAAAGCACAGCGAGATCGACCTGGTGCTGATGGACTTGATGATGCCGGAAATGGATGGCCTGGAAGCGATGCGCGAGTTGCGCCGGAAGCCGGAATGGGCGCGCCTGCCGGTGATCGCGCTGACCGCCAAGGCGATGCCGGACGACCGCCGCAACTGCCTGGATGCCGGCGCCAGCGACTACATCGCCAAGCCGATCGACGTCGACAAGCTGGTGTCGCTGTGCCGCGTCTGGATGCCGCCATCATGAGGCGGAAAGCGGGCGTGCAAGGAACGGAATGGAAGCGGAATGGAAGCGGGATTAAAAAAGGAAAGCCGGTCTTGGACAAGCTATTCGACATCGAACTGAAGTTGCTGCTGGAAGGCATCCTGCTGCAGTACCAGCACGACTTCCGCAATTATTCGATGGCTTCGCTGCGCCGCCGCGTGCGCCAGGCGATGGAGCGTTTTTCCTGCGCCACGGTATCGCAGTTGCAGGACCGCATACTGCACGAGCCGGCCGTGTTCGCCCAGATGCTGCAATATTTCACGGTCCAGGTCAGCGAAATGTTCCGCGATCCGGATTATTTCCGCGCCCTGCGCGAAAAAGTGCTGCCGGTCTTGCGCACCTATCCCTCGATCAAGATCTGGGTGGCCGGCTGCAGCAGCGGCGAGGAAGTCTGGTCGCTGGCGATCATGCTGGAAGAGGAGGGCTTGCTCGAGCGCACCATGATCTACGCCACCGACATCAATGCCGAGGCGCTCAAGATCGCCGAGTCGGGCATCTATGCGATCGAGCGCATCGCCCAGTTCAGCAATAACTACCGGCTGGCGGGCGGGCAGAAATCCCTGTCCGACTATTACACCGCGGCCTACAATGGCGCCATCTTCGACCGCAGCCTGCGCCGCCAGTTCGTGTTCGCCGACCACAGCCTGGCCACCGACAGCGTGTTTTCGGAAGTGCACCTGGTCTCTTGTCGCAACGTAATGATTTATTTCAACCGGGAATTGCAGGACCGCGCCACGGGCTTGTTCCATGAAGCGCTGATCAACCGCGGCTTTCTCGGCCTGGGCATGAAGGAAAGCATGCGCTTCACCGCGCATGCCGATGTATTCCGCGAGTTCGCTCCGGCGGAAAAAATTTACCAACGCATTTGACGAGCGCAGCATGGCAGCACTCTTCGGGGAAACACAGATGCATGACGAGCTGCCCGGACAGGATGGCGCGGGCGACGGCGCGCGCCTGGCCGTGGTGCGCCTGGTGACCATCGGCGCCTCGGCCGGCGGCGTCGAGGCGCTGTCCGTCTTGCTGTCCGCCTTGCCGGCCGGCTGCCGCGCCGCGGTGGCGGTGGTGCTGCACCTGCCGCCCGGCCACGCCAGCCTGCTGCCCAAGCTGTACGCCGGGCGTTGCGCGCTGCCGATCAAGGAAGTCGAGGACAAGGAACCGGTCCAGGCCGGCACCGTATACTTCGCCGCGCCCGACTACCACATGCAGGTCGAGC
>DASYLQ010000462.1:0-7791 GCA_036009485.1 Janthinobacterium sp. | reverse complement strand
AATGGCCGCACGAACAGCAGGAAGGTGACGAAGCTGGAGACCGGATTGCCCGGCAAGCCGACAAAAAACGCCGGCCCCACCTCGCCGAAAGCCAGCGGTTTGCCGGGCTTGACGGCGATCTGCCACATATTCAGCTTGCCTTCCGCCTCGACCGCCGGCTTGATGTGGTCTTCCTCGCCGACCGAGACGCCGCCGGAAGTGATGATCAAGTCGTGCTCGCGCGCCGCGTCGCGCAAGACCGCGCGCGTGGCGTCCAGCGCATCGGGCACGATGCCGTAGTCGCTGATCGCGCAGCCGAGGTTTTCCAGCAGCGCGCGCAGCGTGAAGCGGTTCGAATTATAGATGGCTCCCGGCGCCAGCGCCTGGCCCGGCATCGCCAGCTCGTCGCCGGTGAAGAAGACGGCGACGCGCAGCTTGCGCCAGACCGCCAGTTGCGCCAGTCCGACCGAGGCGGCCAGTCCCAGCTCCTGGCTGCGCAGGCGCGTCCCGGCCGCCAGGATCGCGCTGCCGGCGCGGATATCCTCGCCGGCGCGGCGTATCCATTCGCCGGCCTTGGGCGCATGCCTGATGGTGACGCTGTCGCCGGCGGCTTCGCACAATTCCTGCATGACGACGGCGTCGGCGCCGGACGGGATCAGCGCGCCGGTGAAAATGCGCGCCGCCGTCCCCGGCTGCAAGGCTGCGCCGACGTAGCCGGCCGGGATGCGCTGGCTCACGCGCAAGGTCGCGGCGCCCGCGGCGCAATCGGCGGCGCGCACCGCGTAGCCGTCCATCTGCGTATTGTCCTCGGCCGGCACATTCACCGACGAGGTCAGCTCTTGCGCCAGCACGCGGCCGTTGGCTTCCAGCGTGGCGACGGTCTCCGCCTGCCTCACCGGGCGCGCCGCGTCCAGCATGAAGTCCAGCGCCTCGCGCACGGGCAGCAAGGGTTTCGGCTTGTATTCGCTCATGGGCTTACCTATCTGAATGCGGCTCAAAGACCGGTGTGGGCGGCGATGTAAGCCTTCATTTTGGCGACGTCGGCCGGCATCACGACGAATTTCTGCGGCAAGTCTTCGATGTTTTCGAAGCCGGCCGGACGCTCGGCGTCGACGCCCAGCGCATCCAGGATGGTCTCGTTGAACTTGGCCGCCAGCGCGGTTTCCAGCACGATCATCGGCACGCCTTTTTGCATATGTTCGCGCGCGACCTTGATGCCGTCGGCGGTATGGGTGTCGATGGTGATGCCGTAGTCGTCGGCGACGTCGCGAATGGTATCCAGGCGATCCTGGTGCACCGACTTGCCGGACTTGAAGCCATAATTGGCCACCAGCTTGAATTCGTCGCCGTCGCTACCCGGCTTGCCGGACAGGTCGAAGCCGCCCTCGGTCTCGACCTTGTGGAACAGCGCCGCCACGCGCGCGCTGTCGCGGCCGACCAGGTCGTAGATGAAGCGCTCGAAGTTGGAAGCCTTCGAGATATCCATCGACGGGCTGCTGGTGTGATACGTCTCGGCCGACTTGCGCACGCGGTAGACGCCGGTGCGGAAAAATTCGTCGAGCACGTCGTTTTCATTGGTCGCGGCGACCAGCTTGTCGATCGGCAGGCCCATCATGCGGGCAATGTGGCCGGCGCAGATATTCCCGAAATTCCCGGACGGGACGGTGAACGAGACCTTTTGCGTATTCGCCGTGGTCGCCGCCAGGTAGCCGCGGAAGTAATACACCACCTGCGCCACCACGCGCGCCCAGTTGATCGAATTGACGGTGCCGATTTTTTGCGCGGCCTTGAACGGCAAGTCGTTCGAGACCGCCTTGACCAGGTCCTGGCAATCGTCGAACACGCCTTCGACGGCGATGTTGAAGATGTTCGGGTCCTGCAGGCTGAACATCTGCGCAGTCTGGAAGGCGCTCATTTTCTTGTGCGGCGAGAGCATGAAGACGCGGATGCCCCGCTTGCCGCGCATCGCGTATTCGGCCGCGCTGCCGGTGTCGCCCGAGGTGGCGCCGAAAATATTCAGCTCGGCCTTGTGCCTGGCCAGCGTGTATTCGAACAGGTTACCCAGCAATTGCATCGCCATGTCCTTGAACGCCAGCGTCGGGCCGTTCGACAGCGACTGCAGGATCAGCGCGGCGCCGCCCTCTTCGTCTTCTTCCAGCACACGCAGCGGTGTGATCTTGCTGGCTTTTTCGCCTTCGCGGACGTTGCGGTAGACTTCCTTCGTATAGGTTTTCGCGGTCAGCGCGCGCAGGTCGGCGTCGGGGATATCGGTGGCGAACTTCTTCAGGATTTCATAGGCCAGGTCGGCGTAGGACAACTGGCGCCAGGCATCCAGTTCGGCGCCGCTCACTTGAGGATATTCCGCCGGCAGGTACAGGCCGCCGTCGGGGGCCAGGCCACCCAGGAGAATGTCGGAAAACTGTTGTGGAGTCGAGGCGGAGGCAGGCGTACTGGCGGCGCGGGTAGACAGGTATTGCATAAGGTAGAAAAGTCCGGTTGGGCTAAGAACTAAAAGGCATCACTATGCGGGCGACCCCTATTATAGTGCCACCTTCTCATCCTTGCGAGCCGAGGCCCTTACAAAACGGCCGCAGCATCGTTGCGGCTCCTTGCCGTAGCTGGCCTCGCTGTTGCTCCAGGACGCAAGTTGTCAAACGAAGGTTCAGGGAATATGCAATCTCGACTTCGATCTTCTTTTTGCATCACAGGACCCCAGCGTATTCGACTTGGAAGTGGAACCCCTGGCACCAGGGAAAGTTCAGGTCAACTTCAAGAATCCAGTCAACGAGGCGAAAACCACTCTTGAATTCCGGGTAACCACGGTAGCCGGGAAGTGGAAAATCACGGACATCATCTACAGGAATATGGACGACGCTTCACTCAAGAAAATCCTGTTGCACAAAATTCCGTAGACACCGCCTTGCACTCTTTTAACAGGCGGCGTGGTTCACCGTAATGACGTGGATGGCCAGCCCGCCCAGCGAGGTTTCCTTGTACTTGTCCTGCATGTCGGCGCCGGTCTGGCGCATGGTTTCGATGACGTCGTCGAGGCTGACAAAATGCGTGCCGTCGCCCTTCAAGGCCAGCGAGGCCGCCGTGATGGCCTTGACCGCGCCCATGCCGTTGCGCTCGATGCAGGGAATCTGCACCAGCCCGCCGATCGGGTCGCAAGTCATGCCAAGGTGGTGTTCGATGCCGATTTCGGCGGCGTTCTCGATCTGCTCGTTCGTGCCGCCCAGCGCCGCGACCAGGCCGGCGGCGGCCATCGCGCACGCCACGCCGACCTCGCCCTGGCAACCGATTTCGGCGCCGGAAATCGAGGCGTTACGCTTGCACAGCATGCCGATCGCGGCCGAGGTCAGCATGAAGTCGCGCACGCCCTTGAGCGGGTCGCTCGGATGGCAATCCTCGGCGTAATAGCGCATCACGGCGGGGATGATGCCGGCCGCGCCATTCGTCGGCGCCGTCACCACGCGCCCGCCCGCGGCGTTTTCCTCATTGACCGCCATCGCATACAGGCTGACCTGGTGGATGGCGTCGTGCGGCAAATCGTTGGCGCGGTCGTCGGACGCCTTGGCCTCGCGCGCCTGCTTCCACAGCTTGGCGGCGCGGCGCTTCACTTGCAGGCCGCCGGGCAGCTGGCCGGCGGTTTCCAGGCCATGGGCGATACAGTCGCGCATCACGTGCCAGATGCGGTCGATGCCGGCGTCCAGTTCCTCGCCGCTGATGCGCACGCATTCATTGGCGCGCAGCATGGCGGGAATCGACAGGCCGCTGGCCTTGCCGTGCGCCAGCAACTGGGCCATCGTATCGAACGGATAGACGACCGGGGACGGCGCCGCGCCGGGCGAATTCTCGGCGCGCTGCCTGGCTTTCGATTCGCCGGCGGCGTTGATGAAGCCGCCGCCGACCGAATAGAAAATCCTTTCGATGACGCTGCCGTCGGCCAGCTTCAGCGTGAAGCGCATGCCGTTCGGGTGTTCCGGCAGCGATTCGCTCCTGTGCCATACCAGGCCGGTGCGCGCGCTGAACGGCGCCGCGTGGCTGCCCAGCAGGCGGATCTGGCCGGACGCTTCCACCGCCGCCAGCAAGGCGTCGACGCCGTCCGGGTCCACGCCTTGCGGCGTCTCACCCATCAGGCCGAGGATTACCGCCTTGTCGGTGGCGTGGCCGACGCCGGTCAGGGCCAGCGAGCCGTACAGCGCCGCTTCGACGCCGACCGCCTTGTCCAGCGGACCGCACTCGATCAGGAACCGGCGCGCCGCGACCATCGGCCCCACGGTGTGGGAACTCGACGGCCCGATGCCGACTTTAAACAGATCGAATACGCTCATGTCCATGTGATGTCTCTTTCTTGTATGGTTGTTTTGGCTCCCTTGCGGCTTGCTTTGCAGCTTAGAGATCAGGCGGCCTGGTCCAGGCTGACGTCGATATTGGCCAGCATGTCGGTGACCATTTGCTCGACGCCGATGCGCGCCTTCCAGCCCCAGTCCGCCGTGGCCTTGCTATCGTCCAGGCTTTGCGGCCAGGTGTCGGCGATGGCCTGGCGGCTGTCCGGCTTGTAGCCGATCTTGAAATCCGGGACCATGTACGCGATGGCCTTGGCCAGCTGCTGCGGGTTGAACGAGACGCCGGCGACATTATAGGCCGAACGGATTTTCACCTGGGCCGCCGGCGCTTGCATCAATTCGATGGTGGCGCGGATGGCGTCGGGCATGTAGATCATCGGCAGCGTGGTCTCCGGTGCGAGGAAGCACTCATAACGTTCGCCGCGCAGCGCCGCATGGAAAATCGCGATGGCGTAGTCGGTGGTGCCGCCGCCCGGAGGCGACTTGAAGCTGATGATGCCGGGATAGCGGATACTGCGCACGTCGACGCCGTACTTGGTGAAATAGTATTCGCACAGGCGCTCGCCGGCCAGCTTGCTGATGCCGTAGATGGTGGTCGGGTCCATCACCGTCATCTGCGGCGTGTTCACCGGCGGCGTGTTGGGGCCGAAGGCGGCGATCGACGAGGGCCAGAACACGCGCAGCGGCTTGCCGGCCTCGCCGCGCGCGCGCGCCACTTCCAGGATGTTGAGCAAGCCGTCCATGTTCAGCGTCCAGGCTTTCAAGGGCGCCTGCTCGCCGGTGGCCGACAGCAGCGCGGCCAGTTGGTAGACCTGGGTGATGCCCTCGTCGGCGACCAGCTTGGCCAAGCCGTCCTTGTCCAGCACGTTCAACTGGGTGTAGCGGGCGGCGGCGTAGACATTCGCCGTGCCGATATCGCTGGCGATGACATTCCCGGCGCCGTGGCGCTCGGCCAGCGCCCCCACCAATTCGCTGCCGATCTGGCCGTTGGCGCCGATGACCAATATACGTTCGCTCATTTCTTGTTCTTCCTGATTTTTGTTAGTTCTTCAGCAAACCGAGCTCGCGGCCGGCCTGCTCGAATGCGCTCAATACCTTGTCCAGCTGTTCGCGGGTGTGCGCCGCCGACAGCTGGACGCGCACGCGCGCCTGGCCCATCGGCACCACCGGATAGAAGAAGCCGGTGGCCAGCACGCCCAGCTCGTACAGGCGGGCGGCGAATTGCTGCGCCACCGGGGCGTCGAACAGCATCACCGGCACCACCGGATGGGTGCCCGGCTTGATGGTGAAGCCGATGCGCTCGATCTCCTTGCGGAAGTGCGCCGTGTTGGCGTGCAGGCGGTCGCGCAGCTCGGTCGATTTCGACAGGCGCTGCAATACCGACAGCGAGGCGCCGGCGATGGACGGCGCCAGCGTGTTCGAGAACAGATAGGGCCGCGATTTCTGGCGCAGGGTGTCGATGACTTCCTTGCGCGCCGAGGTGAAGCCGCCCATCGCGCCGCCCAGCGCCTTGCCCAGGGTGCCGGTGATGATGTCGATGCGGCCCATGACCTTGTGGTGTTCGTGCGTGCCGCGGCCAGTCGGCCCCATGAAGCCGGAAGCATGGCATTCGTCGATCATCACCAGCGCGCCGTACCGGTCGGCCAGGTCGCAGATCTTGTCGAGCTGGGCGATGGTGCCGTCCATCGAAAACACGCCGTCGGTGACGATGACCTTGTGGCGCTTGCCGGCGGCCGTGGCGGCCTGCAGCTGCACTTCCAGGTCGGCCATGTCGTTGTGCTGGTAGCGATAGCGGCCGGCCTTGCACAGGCGGATGCCGTCGATGATGGACGCGTGGTTCAGGGCGTCGGAAATGATCGCATCCTGCTCGTCGAACAGCGGTTCGAAGACGCCGCCGTTGGCGTCGAAGGCGGCGGCGTAGAGAATGGTGTCGTCGGTGCCGAGGAAGCTGGAAATGGCTTGCTCGAGTTCCTTGTGCACGGTCTGGGTGCCGCAGATGAAGCGCACCGAGGACAGGCCGTAGCCGTATTTTTCAGTCGCTGCGATCGAGGCTTGCTGGGTTTGCAGGTCGCCGGACAGGCCGAGGTAATTGTTGGCGCACATATTGATCAGCGTGCGGCCGTCGTCGCACACGACTTCGGCGCCCTGGCGCGAGGCGATCACGCGTTCCGGCTTGTACAGACCCTGCTCGCGCAATTGGTCCAGGTTCTGTTGCAGGCCGCTGAAAAAGGCATTCTTTGCTGGGTTGCTCATATTATCCTCGTGTCGATGTTTTTCCTGCCCGCTTGACCGATCGCCGCACTATGCTGTACCGTGACCTTGAATTTCCAGAGTTTACACTCTTTTCCAGGATAGCCGCTTAAATCCGTTATGTCGAACAAAAATTCAATATAATGGATACTACCCAAGACTATTGAACTTGGCAAGCATCCGCCTGGGATTTACCCTTTTCCGGCCCTGACACCGATACCGATGAAGACGACTGTTTCGACCAATTCCCCCCCCGAAGTGGGCGCCACGCTGCAGCGGCTGCGCCTGGCGCGCGGCCTGACCCTGGAAGACTTGTCCAGGATCGCCGGGGTGTCGAAGTCCATGCTGTCGCAGATCGAAAGGGAGAAGGCGAACCCGACCATCGCCATCACCTGGCGCCTGGCGAATGCGCTCGGCGTGGCCATCGGCGAGCTGCTGGCCAGCCCGGGAAAGGAGGTCGAGACGATCCGCGTGCTGGACGCCCACGAAACCCCCACCCTGCCCGGCAACCACGCCGGCTACGTGCTGCGCATCCTCGGGCCGATGGAACTGGCCGGCAAATACGAGTGGTACGAACTGACGCTGGCGCCCGGCGGCGAACTGGTGTCGCAGCCGCACGATCCCGGCACCCATGAGCACCTGACCTTGCTGCACGGCGCGATGGAAGTCGAAGTCGGCAGCGCGACGAAAAAGGTGAAACTGGGCGGCACGGCGCGCTACCCGGCCGACCAGCATCATGCGATCCGCAATGCCGGCAAGGCCGAGGCGAAGGCTTTATTGGTGGTGATACACCGCTGATTTGACTTAAGGCGCGCGCTTATTGCAGCGCGACTTTTGCCGGCTCAGGCATGTGCAGCGCGCGGCTGAGGAAGGCCCAGCCGTCGGCGACTTCCTCGATCAGCTTGGCGGTCGGCTTGCCGCCGCCATGTCCAGCCTTGGTGTCGACGCGGATCAGCACCGGCGCCTGGCCGGCCTGGTCGGCCTGCATCGTCGCGGCGAACTTGAAGCTGTGGCCAGGCACGACGCGGTCGTCATGGTCGGCGGTGGTGATCATCGTCGCTGGATAGCAGCTGCCCGGCTTCAGATTGTGCAGCGGCGAATACGCCAGCAGCGTCTTGAAATCGTCGGCGTTGTCGGACGAGCCATAGTCTGAAGCCGATGGTGAATTTGTGAAAGCGCAGCATGTCCATCACGCCGACGCCGGGCAAGGCCG
>DASYLQ010000461.1:0-7094 GCA_036009485.1 Janthinobacterium sp. | reverse complement strand
CGTTGGCCGCGATCGTGCTGTCCTACCTGTTCTTCCGCATCCTGCGTCCGATGATGCGGCCGATCTTCCGCAAGCTCGACGAGATCACCGAGGTGCCGGCGCTGCCGGCGGCGCGCGAGCCGAGCGCCGAGGAAGACCAGGAAGCGATCATCGCCCGCACCCAGCTCGAGGAAATGGAAGCGCACCAGGCCCAGGGCTATCGCGAGAACCTGCAGATGGCCAAGAACCTGGCCAAGGAAGATCCGCGCATCGTCGCCAACGTGGTCAAGGCATGGGTAGGCGCGCATGAATGACAACGGGATTCAGAAGGCGGCGATCCTGATGCTGGCGATCGGCGAGTTCGAGGCCTCGGAGGTGATGCGCTTCCTCGGCCCGCGCGAGGTGCTCAAGCTGGGCGCCGCGATGGCCACCATGAAGGCGGTGCAGCACGAGCAGGTAGTGGTGGTGCTCGACTCGTTCCGCCAGCAGACCGAACTCAATTCGACCGTCGGCCTCGACTCCGACGAATACATCCGCCAGGTGCTGACCAAGGCGCTGGGCGACGACAAGGCCTCGGTGCTGCTGTCGCGTATCCTGGGCGGCAAGGACGCCAGCGGCATCGAGTCGCTCAAGTGGATGGACGCGTCCTCGGTATCGGAGCTGATCCGCAACGAGCACCCGCAGATCATCGCCACCATCCTGGTCCACCTCGAGCGCGACCAGGCCTGCGAAATCCTCGGCAATTTCACCGACCGCCTGCGCAACGACGTGGTGCTGCGCATCGCCACCCTGGACGGGGTGCAGCCGGCCGCGCTGCGCGAACTCAACGATGTGCTGACCAAGCTCTTGTCGGGTAATGAAAACATCAAGAAATCCTCGCTGGGCGGCGTGCGCGCGGCGGCTGAAATCCTCAACTTCATGAGCGGCGAGCAAGAGGGTTCGGTGATGGACAACATCAAGAACTACGATAACGACATGGCGCAAAAGATCATGGACGAAATGTTCGTGTTCGATAACGTCATCGATATCGACGACCGCGGCATCCAGTTGCTGCTGCGCGAAGTGCAGTCGGAAATGCTGATCATCGCGCTGAAAGGCGCGTCGCAGGAATTGCGCGACAAGATCTTCAAGAACATGTCGCAGCGCGCCGCCGAGATGATGCGCGAAGACCTGGAATCGAAAGGGCCGGTGCGCCTGTCCGAAGTGGAAAGCCAGCAAAAGCAGATCTTGCAGATCGTGCGCCGCCTGGCCGACGAAGGACAGATCGTATTAGGCGGAAAAGGCGAGGATTCGTTTGTCTGATTTACCGAAAGAACAGCAAAGCGCCTACCAGCGCTGGGAAATGACTTCGTTCGGCGACGACCGCCCGAGCGTAGTGGCGGCGCGCACGCCGCCGCCGCCGCCCGAACCGCTGGAAGACGTGCCGCCGCCGCCCGACTACCCGACGGTGGAAGAGCTGGAAGCGATCCGCGAGGAAGCGCGCCAGTCCGGCCACGCCGAAGGTTACGAAGCCGGGCGCAGGGAAGGCCATGAAGAGGCCCATGCCGAAGTGATGGCGGAAGGCAAGGCGGCGAATGCCGTCGAACTGGAACACCTGCGCAGCCTGGCCGCCGAATTCGGCGCGGCCCTGGCCGGCGCCGACGAATTGATCGCCAACGAGGTGCTGGACCTGGCCCTGCACCTGGCGCGCGGCATGCTGAAGACGGCGCTGCCGGTGCGGCCCGGACTGATCTTGCCGGTCGTGCGCGAAGCCATCGAATACCTGCCGGCGCTGCAGCAGCCGGCCCTGCTGATGCTGCATCCGGACGATGTCAAGGCGGTGCGCGAAGGCATTGCCGAAGAACTCGACAAGGGCGGCTGGCGCCTGGTCGAAGACCCCAGCGTCGGCCGCGGCGGCTGCAAGATCGATACCGCCAGCAACCAGATCGACGCCCAGGCGGCGACGCGCTGGGCCCGCCTGACCCAGGCGCTGGGCAAGGACCTGGACTGGCTGGAGCCGTGATACAGCCATGATTCTATAGCCATGAATCCCGCCCGCCCCTCTTCTTCCGCCGGCAATCCGCACGCCGCGCGCTGGGCCGCCTACCTGCACGATTGCCAGGCCGTCGCCGGTTTCGTCGAACCGATGCTGGTGTCCGGCCGCGTCACCCGCGTCGCCGGCCTGGTGATGGAAGCGGTCGGCCTGCGCCTGGCCGTCGGCGCCGCCTGCACCGTGCCGCTGCCGAACGGCGGCCGGGTCGAGGCCGAAGTGGTCGGCTTCGACGGCGAACGCCTGTTCCTGATGCCGCAGAGCGATGTCGAGGGCATCGTCCCCGGCACCCGCGTCTTTCCGGTCGAACCGGCCATTCCCCGCCCCGGCAAGGTCGAACATCCGCGCCGCCGTCCGAGCGACCGCGCGCGCCACTTGCCGGTCGGGCCGCAATTGCTGGGCCGCGTGCTGGACGGCGCCGGCCGTCCGCTCGACAACCTGGGGCCGCTGCACACCGTCGACAGCGCGCCGATCAATGTGCGTCCCGCCAATCCGCTGGGACGGGCGCCCATCGTCGACACGCTCGACGTCGGCGTGCGCTCGATCAACAGCATGCTGACGGTGGGCCGCGGCCAGCGCATGGGCCTGTTCGCCGGTTCCGGCGTCGGCAAGAGCGTCTTGCTGGGCATGATGGCGCGCTACACGGAAGCCGACATCATCGTCGTCGGCCTGATCGGCGAACGCGGACGCGAAGTCAAGGAATTCATCGAACAGATTCTCGGCGCCGAAGGCCTGGCCCGTTCAGTGGTGGTGGCGGCGCCGGCCGACACGCCACCGCTGATGCGCCTGCAGGGCGCCGCCTACGCCACGGCGATCGCCGAATATTTCCGCGACCAGGGCCAGAACGTCTTGCTGATCATGGATTCCCTGACCCGCTACGCCATGGCCCAGCGCGAAATCGCGCTGGCGATCGGCGAACCGCCGGCCACCAAGGGCTATCCGCCGTCCGTGTTCGCCAAGCTGCCGGTGCTGGTCGAGCGGGCCGGCAACGGCGACGTCGGCGGCGGCTCGATCACCGCCTTCTACACCGTGCTGACCGAAGGCGACGACCAGCAGGATCCGATCGCCGACTCGGCGCGGGCGATTCTCGACGGCCATATCGTGTTGAACCGGCGCCTGGCCGAGGCCGGCCATTATCCCGCCATCGACATCGAGCAATCGATCAGCCGCGCCGCCCATTCGATCACCACGCCCGAGCACCAGCAGCAAACCCGCGCCTTGAAACAGTTGTATTCCCGCTACGAGCGCAGCCGCGACCTGATCAGCGTCGGCGCCTACAGCCCGGGCACCGACCCGGTGCTGGACAAGGCCATCGCCCTGCACGAGCGCATCGAAGCGTTTTTACAACAGCAAATCACCGAGCGCGTCAGCATGCCCGAGAGCTTGGCCCAACTTACCGCTCTGTTCGAAGGATGACTCTTTCCCAGCGCCACCTATAATGGACCATCATGGCTTCCCTCTCCCAACTTGAAACGCTGATCGACCTGGCCCGCCGCGAGAGCGACGACGCCGCCAAGCGCCTGGGCGCGGCCCTGAAGATGGTCGACGATAGCGAGCAAAAGCTGGACGTGCTGGTGGGCTACCGCAACGATTACGCGGTGCGCTTTGAAAATTCGCTGGCGGCCGGCATGACGCCCATGGCTTACCGAAACTTCCAGGCTTTCCTGGATAAGCTGGACCATGCCGTTAAGGGCCAGGTGCAAGCGGTGCAATATGCGCGCAAGCGCAGCGAACAGGAAAAAGCAGCCTGGCAGGCGGCCGAACGCAAGCGCATGTCGTACACGACGCTGGAAACCCGGGCGCTGCAGGAAGCCATGCGCGTGGAAGCCAAGCGCGACCAGAAGGCGATGGATGAACACGCGGCCCGGCAAGCCTATTACAAACGCTGAGCCCGGCTCGGCTTGCGGATCACGCGCTTACGCCACGCTTTTATACCAGCTTTTACATCAGCTTTTACAACTGCTTCTACAACATCTACGGCGGCATCATGCAAAACCAGATCACTCCAGTCCAGACCAGCAATATGGCCGCCGCCGCAGCGCCGAAGACGAATGCCGTTTCCAGTGCGCAAGACAACGATTTCCAGCGCACCCTGGCGCAGCAGATGGAACAGCGCCAGGTGCAAAACACTAGTCAGGCCATCAACCAGGCCATCAATCAAAGCAACGCCCGGGCCACGGCGCAGGCGGCCAATCAGGTGCGTCAGACCAACCAGGCGGCACAGGCCAGCCAGGCGCCGCCCCAGGCAATGGCGCCGCAGGCGCAGCAGCAGCCCGCCCCCGCCCAGCAGCAAACCCAGGCCCAGGCGCCGGCCTCGAACGACAATCAGATGGCGCATCAGGCCGACAAGACGGACGGCAGCGCGCCGGCCTCGAAGGGCGCGGCGGCAAGCCAGGCGAATACCGCGACCGCGCCGGCCAAGAGCGCCAAGGACGATGACAAAGCGAAGAGCGACGCCCAGGCCGCGGCCGGCGCTCCGGCGGCCGGCGATCCGGCGGCCGGCGACCCGGCGGCCCAGATGCTGGCCCTGGTGGCAGCGCTGAACCCGCCGCCCCAGGCCGCCCCCGTCACGGCGACAGCGCCGACCGATGCCGCGGCGGCCGATGCCGCGGCGGCCGTCGGACGCAGCGGCGCCGCGCTGGGCGCGGCGGGCGCCGCCGGCCTGGTGGCGGACAACGCCACCCAGGCCGCCGCCACAAAGTTGCAGGCGGCCGGAGCCAGGCTGATGCCGCAGGCGCAAGCCGCCGATGGCGCCGCGATCGGCACGACCGCCCTGGACGGCAAGGCTACGGCCAAGGCGGCGCTGGCAGCGGACGCTTCCGCGACAACGGCAGGCGCAGCGGCGGCCGACGCCAAGGACGCCGGCAAGCTCGATCCGCAAGCCGCGGCGGCCGATCCGAAGGCGGCCGCCGCGGTGAAGGCCGAGGCGGATCCGGCCCAGCTGGCCGCCAAGCCGGTCTCGGCCGACGCCCTGGCCGCGGCCAGGGAACCCTTGCCGGCCGCCGGCGCCGTGGTGACGGCGCCGGTGCAGCAAGCGTCGCTGCAAATCGCCGGGGCCGCCGCCTCCGTGCCTTCCGATAAGCTGAACGGCCGCGTCGGCAGCCCGGGCTGGGACCAGGAAGTGGGACAGAAAGTGGTGTGGATGGCGGCCGGCGGCGAGCAAAGCGCGACGCTGACGCTGAATCCGCCCGACCTCGGGCCGCTGAAAGTGGTGGTGAACGTGCATAACGACCAGGCCAGCGCCAGCTTCACCTCGGCCCAGCCGGAGGTGCGCCAGGCGCTCGAAGCGGCCATGCCGAAGCTGCGCGAGATGATGAGCGACGCCGGCATTCAGCTGGGCAATGCCACGGTCTCGTCCGGCATGGCTAACCAGCAAAATAATTCTGGCCAGGAATCGCGCACGGCCAGCAACAGCGGCGGCAATGGCGGCCGCGTTGGCACTCTCGGCGGCAGCGACGACAGCGGCGCCACCGTGCGCAGCGGCGCAGCGGCCACGCGCGGCGGCAAGCTGGGCATGGTCGACACTTTCGCCTGAGTCCGCAAGGCGGCAGCCCTCCCCCTCGTCAGGGCCGGCATTGTCGTCATCAAGACACAATCTGGGGTATTCCATACTGGAAAGCCAAAGATACAAGCCCTTCGCCCTTCTTTTCCACGCATCTCCCTGCGCAGGAATTCCCGATAATGACATAATGGCGTCGTGATTCACTTCCATGCTCTAAGGCTACATTGAAAGCAAATCCAAAAATGAAAGCCGATCCGAAGGCGGAGGCCGTACCCGCGGCCAGCGGTTCGAAAAGAAAGCTTCTGATCATCATTATCGCGACGGTGACGGTCTTGGCGGGCGGTGGCGCGGGCGCGTTCTTCTTCATGCACGACAAGTCGGACGCCGCGACGGACGCCAAGCACAAGAAAGCGGCGCCGGCCGGTCCGCCGGTCTTCGTGCCGATCGATCCCTTCACCGTCAACCTGCAGCCGGAAAACGGCGAGCAATATTTACAGATCGCGTTTACGCTGCAAGTGGCCAGCCTGGAGCAGGTCGAGCAAGTCAAGGATAATATGCCGAAAGTGCGCAGCCGCCTGTTGCTGCTACTGTCGAGCAAGAAGGCGTCGGAAATCAATACGCCGGAAGGCAAGAAACAATTAGCGAACGACATCATGGCGCAAGTCAAGGAGCCGTTCCAGGCCAAGGGCGAGCCGCAGGAAGTGACGGACGTCTTGTTTACCTCTTTTATCATCCAATAAGTATCCAAGCTAGATAAGCAGCCATGGCCGATAATTTTCTCTCCCAGGAAGAAGTCGACGCCCTCCTCAAGGGCGTCAACGGCGACCAGGACGACGCCCAGGCGCCGGAAGAGGTCGCGGGCGTCCGCACCTACAACCTGGCGACCCAGGAGCGCATCGTGCGCGGGCGCATGCCTACGCTGGAGATCATCAACGAGCGTTTCGCGCGCCTGTTGCGCGTCGGCCTGTTCAATTTCCTGCGCCGCAGCGCCGAAGTGTCGGTGGGCTCGGTGCGGGTGTCGAAGTACAGCGAATTCATCCGCAACCTGGTGGTCCCGACCAACCTCAACCTGGTACACATGAAGCCCTTGCGCGGCACCGCGCTGATGGTCTTCGATCCGGGCCTGGTGTTCTTGCTGGTCGATAATCTGTTCGGCGGCGACGGCCGTTTCCATACCCGCGTCGAGGGCCGCGACTTTACCCAGACCGAACAGCGCATCATCCTGCGCATCCTCGACATCGTCTTCGAGGCTTACACCAAGTCCTGGGAACCGGTGTTCCCGGTCGAGTTCGAGTACATCCGCTCGGAAATGAATACCCAGTTCGCCAACATCGCCACGCCGAACGAAGTGGTGGTGGCGTCGACCTTCACGGTGGAACTGGGCTCGGTCTCCGGCCAGATCCACTTTTGCATGCCGTATTCGATGATCGAGCCGATCCGCGATGCCCTCACCTCCAGCCTGCAGGGCGAGGCGCTGGAGGTGGACAAGCGTTGGATCCGCCTGATGACGCAGCAAATCCAGATCGCCGAAGTCGAACTGGTGGCCGCGCTGGGCACGGCCAAGGTGTCGTTCGACGAGATCCT
>DASYLQ010000460.1:0-8506 GCA_036009485.1 Janthinobacterium sp. | reverse complement strand
CGGCTGCGCAGCGCCTTGAAAAAGGCGCCGATCTCGGCCCGCGTCGCCTTGCTGGCCAGGCTCTTGCGCCAGCGCCGCAGGGCGAAGGGAATGATGTCGCGCACGTGGGCGTTCAGGCGCACCAGGCTGGTGTAACCCTCTTCCACCACCCAGTCGATCTGCGCATCCGGAAAGGCGCGCAGGATGTCGGCGACGATCGGCAGGTTGTGCAGCACGTCGCCCAGCGAAGAGACGCGCACCAGCAGGATTTTCAGCGGCGCCCTGGCGGCGCCGCCCTGCCCCGCAGGTTGAGCCGGCACGCGGCTCAAAACGGCAGGACGGCGTCCGGCCTGGCGGCCAGGATCGCGCTCTTGAATTGCGCCATGATGCGCGCCAGCGCGGCCGGGGTCTCGCCTTCGAAACGCATGACCACCACCGGCGTCGTGTTCGACGAACGCGCCAGGCCGAAACCGTCGGCGTATTCGACGCGCAAGCCATCAATTGGATTGATTTGTTCGCTGCCGGGGAAGACGGCGCCGCTGCGCAACTGCTCGATCAGCGCGACGTTTTCGCCCTCCTTCAATTCCAGGTGCAGCTCCGGCGTGCTGGCCGATTGCGGCAGGGAGTTCAGCAGCGCCGACGGATTTTTTTCCCCGGTCAGGATTTCCAGCAGGCGGGCGCCGGCATACAGGCCGTCGTCGAAACCGTACCAGCGGTCCTTGAAAAAGATATGGCCGCTCATTTCGCCGCCCAGCGGAGCGCCGGTCTCGCGCAGCTTGGCCTTGACCAGCGAATGGCCGGTCTTCCACATCAGCGGCCGGCCGCCATGCTGGCTGATCCACGGCGCCAGGTGGCGCGTGCATTTCACGTCGTACAAAATCTGCGCGCCCGGATTGCGGCTCAGGACATCGGCGGCGAACAGCATCATTTGCCGGTCCGGATAGATGATCTGGCCGTCCTTGGTGACCACGCCGAGACGGTCGCCGTCGCCGTCGAAGGCGATACCGATTTCGGCGTCGCTCTCTTGCAGGCAGCGGATCAGGTCTTGCAGGTTTTCCGGATGGGCCGGATCGGGGTGATGGTTGGGGAAATTGCCGTCGACTTCGCAAAACAGTTCGATCACTTCGCAGCCGAGGCCGCGGTACAGGTCGCCCGCGAAGGCGCCGGCCACGCCGTTGCCGCAATCGACCGCCACCTTGATCGGCCGCGCCAGCCTGACGTCGCCGATGATGCGCGCCAGGTAGGCGGCGCGGATGTCGTGCGTGGTATAGGAACCCGGCGCGGCGCTGACGCTGCCGTCGTGCGCGACGATGCTGTTGTAGAGCGCCTGGATCGTCTCGCCATGGATCGCTTCGCCCGCCAGCACCATCTTGAAGCCGTTGTAGTCGGGCGGATTATGGCTGCCGGTGACCATGATGCCTGACGATGCCTCCAGCACGTTGGTGCCGTAATACACCATCGGCGTCGCCACCACGCCCAGGTCGATCACGTCGACGCCGGCCGACTGCAAGCCCTGCGCCAATGCCGCCGCCAATTCCGGTCCCGACAGGCGGCCGTCGCGCCCGATCACCACCCGGCTTTCGCCCTTGGCCTTGACGGCCAGGCCGAAGGCATGGCCGATCTGACTGGCCACGCCCGCATCCAGGGTTTGATCGATGATGCCGCGAATATCGTAAGCTTTGAAAATTGTTTTTGACAGGGAGACCATGTTTTTATCCGAAATGCGCGACACAGCGATCATTGCGCCGGACCGGGGCCGGTCGGGCACAGCATGGAATGACTGCTTGATAATAAAAGAAGGAAACGAGCCGCCTGGCTGACAACATCCGAAGGCACCTCGAAAAATCTACTGCGCAGCCGCTCTCGCGTATCCCTTGCTCACCGTACATTCGTACGGCTCCGCTACTCAACGCGATATCGGGCTTGCTCGCTACGGTTTTTCGAGGTGCCCTGAAGTAATTGCTGAAGCCAGACCGGCGCCGTTCAACGCAGGTTATCTATACCGGCGACAAGCATAGCGCAATGCCTGTCGCCGCACTGATGGCATTATACGCGCAGCAGGCCGATCTCAAACACGCAGCAAGTCGGTCGATTTACCGGATTCGACCCATTCCTTGACCCACCTGGGTTGGCGGCCGCGGCCGGTCCATTGCAGGGAAGCATCATCAGGGTGACGGTAACGCACGGCGACAGAGCCGGTCTTTACTCGCACGTTACTTGCTATCAATTCTTTCAATGGGATGCCGACGCTTTGCGCAATCGCCAGGATTTGCTCGCGGGCCTTGACAATATCCCGATGCTCGCGTTTTTTCAGTTCCTGTTTGACCTTATCCTGCAGATTGCGCAGTTCGACCAGAGACATATTGGATAGCTCCATCATCACTCCTTTATATTTACACCAAGTGGGATTATATTTTATTTTTTGATGTTACTGACCGCAATATACTACAAGAATGAAATTATGCTAGTTCTTCTTGTGCAGAATCATCCAACGCGGCGACTTAAACCGCACGATGCGCAAATAAATCCAGATATAGGTAATCACAAACAACAGACAGAAGCACATTAACACCCAGGTATAACGCCAGAATACCGTCGCGGGTATCACCGCCATTAGCGAAAACAGCCAGAGATAAGGCGAAGTCAGCGAATTGCGGCGCATCAGCGCGCGGGCGTCCTTGCGCCCCACCGCCCATTGCACGATACGGCGAAAAATCAGGCTGTGCAGATGTATTCCATCCGGCATCGCCGGCGATTTACCGCGAATAAACATGCGCCTATAAACCGAGAAAAGAGTTTCAAAAGCTGGATAGATTAATAACAGGGCGGCATACCAGGTCGATACCTGCGGATTGCGCATCACCAGCAGCAGCGACAATTCCCCCAGCATGAAGCCGATGAAATAGGCGCCGCCGTCGCCCAGGAAGATCAGGCCGACCGGATAGTTCCAGATCAGGAAACCGGCCGTGGCGCCGGCCACCATCAAGGCCGCCACCAGTACGAATACGTCGTTCACCTGCAGGGCGACATAACCGAGCGACAGCAGCATGCAGATCGTCACCACGCTGGCCAGGCCATTAAAGCCGTCGATGATATTCACCGCATTCGCCAGGCCGGCCACCGCCAGCACTGTCAGCGGCAGGGTCAGCCACATGTATTGCAGCGACCAGGCGGAAAAAATCCAGTCGATGCGGTCGACCCGCGCGTCGAGCAGGAAAAAGCCGAGCAGGGCGGCCGCCATGGTCAGGACCAGGCGCCGCGAGGCGCTGACGCGGCCGGTGTAGTCCTCGACGATGCCGCCGGCGAAGGCAATCGCCGAGCACGCCAGCAAGGACAGCATCCAGGATGTCATGGCGGACACGCGCCAGACCGAAATGCCGCTGCTCAGGATGACGGCCACAAAAATCGGCAAGCCGCCGATGCGCGCCACTTTATGCGAATGAACTTTTTGGACGCCATGAAAATCCGAGTCGAGCGCCGGCCCATGCAAGCGGACTTGCTTAATCACCAGCAAGGTCAACAGCGCGGAAGCGACAAAGCTCACAAGAAAAGAAAACATTATTTTTTATCAATGCAAAAATATTCAAGCCGTGCGGGGATTATTCGGCTTGCACGACAGGCAAACCGCGGCGGCCTGCCGTCATTATCGGTATGGCAAGCGCCGATTGTACCGGAATTACACCCCTTGCTCTCAAATGGATATAAGCAAAACATCAAAACGGCACCTTCCAAATGCCTTATATCGCACCTCTATTAACAGGCTAGATGCGTTTGTTGCCATCCATTATTATCAAGAAATTAAGCATAACTCAGCCGAACTCAGCCGCAGAATTCTACCAAGCCGCCGCGGCCTTGCTGATCGCCGTTACCATTCGATACAAGTAAACCAGCTGGAAATCCTGGAAAATAAAGCCGGAACGCAGCGCTGCCTGTTTATTCAGCCAGGCATAAGCGCAGCGCTTCTTGCCAATCAGGCAAATGGCAAAAACGCCCGATCAGGCGATCGGATGACAGTCTGGAATTGAGCGGCCGCCGCGCCGGCACCGGATATTCGGCGCTGGAAATGGGAATCAGGCGGCAATCGATCTGCGCCGCCGCCAGGATGGCTTGGGTAAAGCCGAACCAGGTAGTGCGGCCCTGGCTGCTGAGATGATAAACCCCGCTGTTTTCCGCCCACCAGCCGGCGCCGCCGGCGCGCGCCTGCGCCAGTATCAGCGCGCTGGTGTCGGCGATGGTGCGGCTCCAGGTCGGGGCGCCGTGCTGGTCGTCGACGATGCGCAATTCCTCGCGCTCCCTTGCCAGGCGCAGCATCGTCAACAGGAAATTCTTGCCGCGCATGCCATAGACCCAGCTGGTGCGCAAGATCAGGTGCGGAATGCCGGCCGCGGCAATGGCTTGCTCGCCGGCCAGCTTGCTGGCGCCATACACGTTCAGCGGGCCGGTAGCGTCGTCTTCCAGGTAAGGCGTCGCCTTGCTCCCGTCGAATACATAATCGGTCGAATAATGCACCATGGCCGCGCCCAGCCTGGCCGCTTCCTGCGCCATCACCGCGGGCGCCTCGGCATTGATGCGCTGCGCCAGCGCCGGCTCGCTTTCCGCCTTGTCGACCGCGGTGTAGGCGGCGGGATTGACGATCAGCCCGGGCTGGACGGCGCGGATGACGTCGCGCACCTGGTCCAGGTCGGACAAATCCAGCGCCGCCCGGTCCAGTGCGACCACCTCGCCCAAGCCCTGCAGACTGCGCTCCAGCTCATAGCCGAGCTGGCCGCTTTTTCCGGTCAGGAGAATTTTCATGCGAACACTTCTGCGTCGGCCAGCAATTTACCCTGCACATCCTTGCCCGACAACAGGGGCGCGCCGTCCAGCGGCCAGGCGATGCCCAGCGCCGGGTCGTTCCACAGCAAGGAACGCTCATATTGCGGCGCCCAGTAGTCGGTGGTCTTGTAGAGGAATTCGGCCGACTCGCTGGTCACCACGAAACCGTGGGCGAAGCCGGGCGGTATCCATAACTGGCGCTTGTTTTCAGCCGACAGTTGCATGCCTTCCCACTGGCCGAAAGTCGGCGAGCTCTTGCGCAGGTCGACGGCGACGTCGAACACCGCACCGCTGCTCACGCGCACCAGCTTGCCCTGCGGCTGGCTGATCTGGTAATGCAGGCCGCGCAAGACGTTTTTCGCCGATTTCGAATGGTTATCCTGGACGAAGGCGGCGTCGACGCCGGTCAATTCGCTGAAGCGGCGGGCGTTGAAACTTTCGAAAAAGAAGCCGCGTTCGTCGCCGAATACGGTCGGCTCGATCAGCAGCAAACCGGGTATCTTGGTGGGCAATACGTTCATCGTTGAATCACTTTATCATCCAGCATGTTCAGCAAATAGAGGCCATAGCCGTTCTTGCGCAAGGGCGCCGCCAGCTTTTGCACGTGGGCGGCGTCGATATAGCCCTTGCGATAGGCGATCTCTTCCGGACACGCCACCTTCAAGCCCTGGCGTTTTTCTATCGTCGAAATGAATTGCGACGCTTCCAGCAGCGAGTCATGGGTGCCGGTGTCGAGCCAGGCCATGCCGCGCCCCATCACTTCCACGCTGAGCTCGCGCGCTTCCAGGTAAGCCTTGTTGACGTCGGTGATTTCCAGCTCGCCGCGTGCCGACGGCTGGATGCCGGCGGCGATGTCGCACACTTGCTTGTCGTAGAAATAGAGGCCGGTGACGGCGTAGTTCGATTTCGGCGCGGCCGGCTTTTCTTCGATGCTGACGGCGCGCCGGCCGCCGTCGAATTCCACCACGCCGTAACGTTCCGGATCCAGCACATGATAGGCAAACACGGTGGCGCCGTCGGCCCTGTCGCTGGCCTGGCGCAGCAGCGCGTCGAGGTCGTTGCCGTAGTAAATATTATCGCCAAGGATAAGCGACGACGGCGCATTGCCGATGAAGTCGCGGCCGATGATGAAGGCTTGCGCCAGCCCGTCCGGCGAGGGTTGCACCGCGTACGTCAGGTTGATGCCCCACTGGCTGCCGTCGCCCAGCAATTCGCTGAAGCGCGGCGTATCCTGGGGGGTCGAGATGATCAGGATGTCGCGTATGCCGGCCAGCATCAGCGTGCTCAGCGGATAGTAAATCATCGGCTTGTCGTAGATCGGCAGCAATTGCTTCGATACGCTCATCGTCACCGGGTACAGGCGCGTGCCGGAACCGCCGGCGAGGATGATGCCTTTGCGGGCGGGAGTGTTCATGCGCGGCCTTCACGATTGAAATAGTTTTGTTCGACCCATTTGGCGTAGGCGCCGGACTGGACGTCTTCCACCCAGGCCTGGTTGGCCAGGTACCACTGCACGGTTTTCAAGATGCCGCTGTCGAAGGTCTCGGCCGGTTTCCAGCCCAGTTCGCGTTCGATCTTGCCGGCGTCGATGGCATAACGGCGGTCGTGGCCGGGGCGGTCCTTGACGAAGGTGATTTGCTCGCCATAACTGCCGGACGCTTTCGGCGCCAGCCGGTCGAGGATGCCGCACAAGGCATGCACGACGTCGAGGTTGGCCATCTCGTTCCAGCCGCCGACGTTATAGGTTTCGCCGCAGCGCCCCGCATCCAGCACGCGCCGGATCGCCGCGCAATGGTCGCTGACATACAGCCAGTCGCGCACTTGCCGGCCGTCGCCGTAGACCGGCAGCGCTTTGCCGGCCTGGGCGTTGGCGATGATCAGCGGGATCAGTTTTTCGGGGAAATGGAAAGGCCCGTAATTGTTCGAGCAATTCGTCGTCAGCGTCGGGAAACCGTAGGTGTGGTGATACGCGCGCACCAGGTGGTCGGACGCGGCCTTCGACGCCGAATACGGGCTGTTCGGCGCGTACGCCGTGGTCTCGCTGAACGGCGCGTCGCCTGGTCCGAGCGTGCCGTAGACTTCATCGGTCGATACGTGCAGGAACCGGAAAGCGGCCTGGCCGGCGCCGGCCAAGCCGCCCCAATAGGCGCGCGCCGCTTCGAGCAGGCTGAAGGTGCCGTTGATATTGGTATTGATGAACTCGCCCGGGCCGAGGATGGAACGGTCGACATGGCTCTCGGCGGCGAAATGCAGGATCGCCCGCGGCTGGTGTTCCTGTAGTAGCGCCAGGACCTGGGCGCCGTCGCAGATGTCGCCGCGCACGAACAGATGGCGGGTGTCGTTCTTCAGCGCGGCCAGATTGTTCAGATTGCCGGCATAGGTCAGCTTGTCGAAGTTCAGCACCGGCTCGTCGGATTGGGCCAGCCAGTCGAGAACGAAATTCGATCCGATGAAACCGGCACCGCCTGTCACAAAAATCATTTAGTATCCCGCCCAGAGCGAAAATTGATAATAGTCATGATTCTATGTGAAACTGCTTGTTCCACGGGCAAAAATCATCACTGGAGCGGCGCATTATACGTTGCGCGCAACAACATCAATACTAGAAATCCACCATGAAAACCTATGTCATCGGCGATCTGCAAGGCTGCCACGAACAAACCTTGGCGCTGCTGCAACGCATCGCCCAGACCGAGGCCAAGGCCGGCGGGGCGCCCTACGAGATCCTCTTTGCAGGCGACCTGATCAATCGCGGGCCGCAATCGCTGGCCACCCTGCGCCATGTGCGCGCGATGACGCTGGCGCAGCCCGGCCGCGTCGATAGCGTGCTCGGCAATCATGACTTGCACTTGCTGGCGGTGGCCTACGGCATCCGTCCCATCCACAAATCCGACACGCTGGACGAGATCATGGCGGCGCCCGACCGCGACGAGTTGATCGCCTGGGTGCGCCGGCGCCCGCTGCTGATCGAACGCCAAGGCCATTTGCTGGTGCACGCCGGCTTGCTGCCGCAGTGGACGGCGCATCAGGCGGCCTCCCTGGCGTGCGAAGTGGAGAGCATGTTGCGCAGCGAGGATTGCGCGGCATTCCTGCGCGAAATGTACGGCAACCAGCCCGACACCTGGAGCGAGGCGTTGACCGGTTCGGACCGCCTGCGCTGCATCATCAACGCCATGACGCGCCTGCGTTTTTGCACTGCCGCCGGGACCATGGATTTCAAGATGAAGGAAAGCGGCAGCATCGATCCAGCCTCCGGCCTGATGCCCTGGTTCGACGTGCCCGGCCGCAAAACGGCAAAGGACACCGTGGTGTTCGGCCACTGGTCGGCGCTGGGCTTGCAGCTGCGGCCGAACTTGATCGGACTCGACAGCGGCTGCGTCTGGGGCGGACATCTGACGGCGGTATGCCTGCAGGATCGCAGCCTGCTGCAAGTGCGCTGCCCGGAATTCCAGGAGCACAGCGGCAAGAAAAAATAAGCGGGTTTAGCGGCCGATGCGCTCCAGCTTGGCGATGCTGAGGTCCAGCACCTTCATGCCGGCGCGGCCGAAATTGATCTGCGCCCGCGCAGTGGCGCCGCTGCCTTCGATATTGACGATCACGCCCTCGCCGAATTTAGCATGCTCGACCGATTCGCCGATGCGCCAGCCCGGTCCGCTGACTTTTTGCGCGATCTTTTGCGCGATGGCGTTATCGGAACCGCCGCTGCCCAGCG
>DASYLQ010000459.1:0-1554 GCA_036009485.1 Janthinobacterium sp. | reverse complement strand
GGTCTTGCCGTTGACGTCGATCGCGCGGCCGTCGGCCGTGCGCGCCAGTTGCAGCATGCTCCAGCTCAGGCGCATCGCGCCGCTGGGCGCCAGCGTGTTCAGCGGCGCGCCCAGGCCGGACAAGCCTTCCGCCGGCAGGCGCAGCGCCGCCGGACTCAGCGACCACTGCGACCACGAGCCGCGCAGATCCACCGGCTGGGTCAGCGCCTCGGCATTTTCTACATGCAAGTCCACCATGCCAAGCAGCACCATCGGCGACAGCTGCCAGGCAAAACGCCCCGGCAGCAGCGGCGTCACGGCGCCGTTGGCGCTGTCGGCGCCGCCGATGAAGGCTGAACCATTCCACAACGATCCCTGCGCATCGCCCAAGGTCAGGCGACCGCCGGTCTGGCGCTCCAGCGCCGCCGCCAACCAGGTCGCCGGCAGGAACACCAGCAAGGTGACGGCGACGCTGAGCGCCACGGCCAGCAACCATAGCACGGCGCGCTTCACAGGACGCCTTTTTTCACGACCGGCATCGGCCTCATGACGCTGCGCCGGCGGCCTGGTGCAGGGTCAGCGTGGCGTCGACCTGGCCGGGCGGCGGCTGCGGCCCGGGCGGCGCGACGATGTTCGCTTCCTGCACCGTGATGCGGTTTTCGCGCCGCAGCGCATCCAGCCAGTTCACCAGGCTGGCGAACTGCGCGCCCTTGAACTGCAGCTTGGCGTATTCGCCGGTCACGCTGAGCGACTGCGCCGTCAAGCCGTGCGCGGCCAAGGTCGCGCTCAGGCTGTCGCGGTTCATAGCCGGCACATCGATCTTGGGTTGCTTGGCCAGCTCGCCGGCTTGGCGCGCCAGCGCCTGCATCTCGGCGGCGTCCTGGCGCAGCAGCGGCAGCGATTTCTGCAATTGCTCGCGGCCGTCCAGGGCCGGGCCGATGCAGATCGAATACATCAGAGCCAGCAGCACCACGGCGGCGCCGGCCGTCAGGAACTGGCGCTCCTGTTGCGTGCGCGCCAGCCACCAGACCGAAGCGGCCAGGCGATAGCGACCCAGGGCTTGCATAAAATTATTCATGGGCAGGCTCGCGTGGTTTGGTGACAGTGCCGGCGCCGCTGTCGGCCGGACGGATTTGCCAGGTGCCCGGCTTCGGCTCGGACAATTGCAGCTTGCGCGCCGCCAGCGCCGCCTTGATGCGGCCCTGGGCGGCGGCGTCCACCGTGTCGGGTTTGAGCTTGACGAACAGCGCGCGCTCGCGGTATTCCAGCGCGGCCGTCACGTCCTTGCGCGGCAAGGCCGACAGCGCCTCGCCGTAAGCCGCCGCCAGGACGTTGAATTCGTCGGACGCGGCCTGGCCGCCGTTGGCCTTGGCGGCGGCGATATTGCGGCGCATCTGCAGGGCGGCGTCGACGATCACCGTCTCCTTCGGATACGCGGCGCGGAAGGTTTGCAGGATGGAGGCGTGGACCATGTCGGCGTCGCGCTTCATGCGCAACCACTGCAGGTTCAGGCCGGCGATATTTACCAGCAGGGCCAGCGCGGCCAGGCGCAACGGCCAGCGCCAGCGCTTCCAG
>DASYLQ010000458.1:0-1639 GCA_036009485.1 Janthinobacterium sp. | reverse complement strand
GTCCTGGCAGGTCAGGGCGGGGGCGCCGACCGGCAGCGTCTCCCCGCTCACCCCATCAAAATAGTGAAGGTCAGAATAGCCTGGGCGACGCTCCACGAGCGCATTGCCGCTAATAAAATCCGGCACGCCCTGCCAGCCGATGCCCTGGACATTGTCGAGCGCCACGGTCATGTCTTCCGGACAGAAATACAGATACACCTTGCGCCGGTTGTCGCGGTCATTGAACGGCTTCCAGGTCGCGCCGACCGTTCCATAACAGGCGCTGCCGGGCGTGAGGAATTCCTGCAGGTCCAGCGCCTTGACGCTTTGGCTGGAGACGGTGCGAACGATATTGACCAGCGTTTGCAGACGGGCGTTGAGCGTCTGCCAGCCGTCGAGGGCATCGTAATGCCCGCGCATCGCGGCGTCCTCGCCGTTGCGGAAGCCTTCCAGGTACTGCACGGGCCGCCAGGCATGTTCGGACAAGCTGTAGGGCGGATGCATCAGGATCAGGGTGTCGGCCGGCCGGCACTGTTCATCCTTGAGGAATGCCTGCGCCAGCAGCGCCAGCAGGCAGCCCTGGCTGTGCGCGACGACGTTGACGGTCTCGTCCGGATCATAATCGCGGATCATGGCGATCAGCGCGGCCAGCCGCCGCGCCGCCAGCACCATGTACATGCGTGGCGGCGCATTGAAAAACGGGTGCAGGGGGTCGGGACTGCAATTGAGCTCCCAGCTTACGCCCTTGTTCCACATGTCCGGCAGGGTGCTGGTGGCGTTGACGAAGGGACCTCCGCCCTTGGTGAAATCCTTGTCCAGCCGGTTGCCATAGCGGTCGGCAATTTGCCCCTGGCGCACGGTTTTCATCTTTCTCGTCTCGGCATGGCCCCAATAAAAGGGAATGACGGGGCTGAAGGTCTGGTCATTCACCTGGCGCTTGAAGTAGACATCGTCGGGATCGTCGAGCAGCTTGTCGGCATCGGCCGCGCCCGGGTTGCGGTAGGCGGCCGGAACGAATCTGGCGCACAGGCGCGTTTGCAGGCCGGCGCACAGGCCCTGCTCGAGCGCGTGGTAGCTGGTGCCGACGTCGTTGACGCCATGCACCACGATCACGCTGCCCGGCATCTTCGGGCGCACATCGACGATCGTGTCGCGCAGCCGGCCGCTGACGAATATGCCGTTGCGCTGTCCGAGGAGATAGTCTTTTTTCGGGTAAATGCCCATGTCGCCTCCTATTTTTTCTCGCCTGTGACTTGCAGCGCCGCGATTTTCAAGGCGTCGCTTTTTAACAGATCGGACTTGCCTTGCCCGTCGGTATTGCCAGTGGCGGCGCCGCCATCGGGCATGCCGATCTTGACCTTCAAGTCGGGAGCCTGAAGGGCGTCCTCGCCGCCGGCGAAGTATTGGGCGGCGAATTTCAGGTCCGTAGCGCCGGCACCGAAACGGGGAAACTGCACCGGCATCGTGCTGGGGCCGGTGAACGCGAATTTGGTGCCGTGGTGGACGATGCTGCCCTTGGTGCCGAACGTGATGTCGTCGCCCAGGCGGATGAAGGAACCGCCTTCCGTGATGAGCAGGATTTCCTTGGCCATTCCCACCAGCTTGCCGTCGCCGGCGGTGAGCGTCATGTTCTTGGCGGCGTCGATTTGCGTGTCGTCGT
>DASYLQ010000457.1:0-2992 GCA_036009485.1 Janthinobacterium sp. | reverse complement strand
GGTCACCAGGGCGGGCCGCAGCACGCGGTCGGCGATGAGGTAGCCTTTTTGCAGCACACTGACGATCGTATTCGCGTTCTGTTCGGCAGGCACCATCGAAATGGCGTGGTGTCTGGCCGGATCGAGCTTCTCGCCGGGCTGCGGATTTATCTCCGACAAGCCGTTCTTCTCGAACGCCGCTTCCAGTTGCTTGCGGGTCAATTCAACGCCCTCCTTCAGCGATTCGGCCGATGGCGCGGCGATGCCGAGGGCCGATTCCAGACTGTCCTTCACCGGCAGCAGCGCTTCGGCAAAGCTCTCGATGGCGAATTTACGCGCACGCGCAATGTCTTCCTGCGCACGCCGGCGGAGATTTTCCACCTCGGCCTTGGCGCGCAAAAAAGCGTCGTGCATTTGCGCCACCTTGGCTTCCGCGCTGGCGAGCTGTTCCAGCAGCTTTTCTTCGGGGGCAGGTTCGGCTGGCGGCATGGCGGGTTCGCCGGGCGGGGCAACAGGCTCGGGGGCGGGAGCGACCGATGCCGGCTGTGCGGTGGGCGCTTCGTCTGGCGGCCCTTTCCCTTGCCTTTCTTGCAGATTGTGCATAGTAATTCTCCTTCCAAACGAGAAAGCTATACCCTCTTACTTGTGGCTTGTGTTTTTCATTTCAAGCCTTGCAGCGGATGAAGCCGCCAGCTATATTTTTATGCGCCTGGCGGTGAACTTTGGCGTGGGGTTTTTATCATCGCCGGGGATGCGATGCGTCCGCCGGTCCCTGAATCGGACCAGGGCCGGGGTCTGGCGGATGAGGAAGATAATCTAGTGCACTATGGCTGGCGATGCAGCACGGAGTTGCGGCGGGAATAGCCGAAATACACGCACAAGCCGATGACCAGCCAAACGCCAAAGGCAATCCAGGTGGTACGGCTGAGGAAGGTCATCAAGGCCAGGCAGAACAGCACCGCCAGCGCCGGCACGACAGGCACGCCGGGGCAACGGAAAGCCCGGTGCAGCTCGGGGCGCCGCCTGCGCAGCACGATGACGGCCACCGACACCAGGCAAAACGCCGCCAGCGTGCCAATATTGATCAGCTCGGCAAGCACGGCCAAAGGCACCACGGCGGCAATCAGCCCGAAAGCAATGCCGACCACCCAGGTCGCGAAGAACGGCGTGCCGAATTTCGGATGCAGGGTCGACAGCCGTTTCGGCAGCAAGCCGTCGCGCGACATGGCGAAAATGACCCGGGTCTGGCCAAAGGTCATGACCAGGATCACGGTCGTCATGCCCAGGATGGCGCCGAGGTCGACAAACCCGGCCACCCAGTTCTCATGCGCGAACTGCAAGGCCAGCGAGACCGGATGGTCGATGCCGGCGAATTTCCGAAACGGCACGATGCCGGTCATGATGGCCGACACCAGCACATACAGGATGGTGCAAACGCCAAGCGAACCGATGATACCTATCGGCAAGTCGCGCTCGGGACGCTTGACCTCTTCCGCCGCCGACGTCACGGCATCGAAACCGATGAAGGCGAAGAAGACCAGCGCGGCGGCGCTCATTACCCCGCCCATGCCAAAGGGCATGAAGGGCTTCCAGTTGCCCGGCTCGACATGGGGCATGCCGACCACGATAAACAGCAGGACCACGGCGATCTTGATCGCCACCATGATGCTGTTGACGCGCGCGGATTCGCGCACGCCCCAGGACAGCATCGCCGTGAGGAACATCATGATCAGCAGCGCCGGCAAATTGAACACCGTGTGTACGCCCGGCAACGCCCCAGGCGCGGCGGTCAGCGCCGGCGGCAGGTGGAGGCCGAAGCCGCCGATGAGGGACTGGAAATAACCGGACCAGCCCACCGATACCGCCGAGGTCGCCAAGCCGTATTCGAGCATCAGGTCCCAGCCTATCATCCAGGCCACCAGTTCGCCCAGCGTCGCATAGCTGTAGGTGTAGATGGAACCGGCCACCGGCACCGTCGAGGCAAATTCGGCGTAGCACAAGGCGGCGAAGGCGCAGGCCAGCGCGGCAATCACAAACGACAGCGTCAGCGCCGGGCCCGCGGTCAGCGCCCCGGTGCCGGTCAGCACAAAAATGCCGGTGCCGACGATAGCGCCTATCCCCATCAAGACCAGGTCCAGCGGACCCAATACTTTTTTCAGGCCCCCTTCGGCCCGGCCTTGCGCAATCATCTGGTCCAGATTCTTCGTTCGAAAAAGGCTCAAGTCATTCTCTCCCTGATGTTTATTGTTTGTAGTCTTATAACTTCGAAGGCCGTCGCTCACGGCACGCATGAGGCGGCCCCGCAGTCTACACCGTTTCTTTATCCTCTCGGCACTTCCCGCGGTTTTTTGCGCAATGGGCGGTGCGACATTCCCTTTGATCCGCTGCGGATCGCAATCCATACATGGACGCCTATTGGTTTGGCGAGTGCTAGTGAACTCTAATCAATGGAACTATAATCAGTGAGAACATCAAATTTACCGCAGCCGAACGGCAAGTGCTTGTGAAGATCAGCCGGGCGCAATCGATCGATGCGGCGCAGGCAAGGCGGGCGCGACTGGTGCTGTTGCTGGCCGATGGGGCGGCGTTCGGTTCAGGACAAGCTCGGTTGCGATACCGCTCCTGGTTTCCCGGCATGGTCGGAAGTGTCCAGCACTAAATGTTGAATGTACCCAAGCTCAAGGAGTCCCTCCCCATCGCCCGCGTCAACGAGGATGGGCAGGTCTCCATGGTCTTGGATGACGTCGCCGGCGACTCCCTCGAAACCGTTCTGAACCAGCGCCGCCTGGATCTGCCCACCTGTCTGCGCCTGGGCAGTGAACTGGCCCGCCTTCTGGCCGGCTTGCACGCCGCCCACCTCATCCATCGCGACCTGCGCCCGGCCAATTTCATGCTCGATGCGCAGCAACAGCTGCGCTTGCCGGACCTGGACCGGGCCGCCTTCGAGACGCAGGAAGCGGCCATGCCGGGCCAGGACTCGCCGGGCGATTGGGCGTACGCCTCCCCCGAGCAG
>DASYLQ010000456.1:0-1828 GCA_036009485.1 Janthinobacterium sp. | reverse complement strand
GGGCAGGCAATTCAAACGTTCCGATGGAAACTACGGCATCATGGCGTGTAGCCCGGACTCCAGCAACGAGCGCCGGGCCGCGGATTTCGCTTTGCTACAGCCGGTCTACCATGTTCCTTACCCCGCCGCCTTGGCTTCCCTGCGCCGCGCCGTCAAGATGTATTCGGTATAGCCGTTGGGCTGCTCGCGCCCCGTGAAAACAAGATCGCAGGCGGCCTTGAAGGCGGTGCCGTCGAAACCCGGCGCCATCGGTTTGTACAGCGGATCGCCCTGGTTCTGGCCATCCACCACGACCGCCATGCGCTTCAGCGACTCCATCACCTGGTCCTTGGTGGCGACGCCGTGCTGCAGCCAGTTGGCCAGATGCTGGCTGGAGATGCGCAGCGTCGCACGGTCTTCCATTAAGCCTACGTCATGAATGTCGGGCACCTTGGAGCAGCCGACGCCCTGGTCGATCCAGCGCACCACGTAACCCAAAATGCCCTGGCAATTGTTGTCGATCTCCTGCTTCACATCGTCCGGCGCCCAGTTCGATTGCGATACCGGAATGGTGAGGATGTCCGACAGCTTTGCGCGCGGGCCGCCCTGCTTCAGTTCTTCCTGCCGCGCCAGCACATTGACCTGATGATAATGCAGTGCATGCAGCGTGGCGGCGGTGGGTGAAGGCACCCAGGCGGTGGTGGCACCGGCCTGCGGGTGGGCGATTTTTTGCGCCAGCATGTCGGCCATCTTGTCGGGCGCCGCCCACATGCCCTTGCCGATCTGGGCACGGCCGGGAAGGCCGTCGATCAAGCCGATATCGACATTCCGGTCCTCATAGGCCTTGATCCAGGGCGTCGACTTCATGTCGTTCTTGCGGATCATGGGGCCGGCTTCCATCGAGGTGTGTATCTCGTCGCCGGTGCGGTCCAGAAATCCCGTGTTGATGAAGCAGATCCGCTTCAATGCGTTCTGGATGCAGGCCTTCAGGTTCACCGTGGTGCGGCGCTCCTCATCCATGATGCCGACCTTCAAGGTGTTTTCCGGCAGCGCCAGCATGGCTTCGACCCGGCCGAACAGCTCGCAGGTCAGCGCGACTTCATCGGGGCCATGCATCTTCGGCTTGACGATATAGACCGAACCGGTGCGGCTGTTGGGCGTCTTGGTGCCGCCCTTGAGATCATGGATCGCGAGCAGGCCGGCGACGGCGGCGTCGAGCAGGCCTTCTGGAATTTCCGCGCCGCTGGAATCCAGCACCGCGTCGGTGAACATGTGGTGGCCGACATTGCGCATCAGCAGCAGACTGCGGCCGTGCAGCTTGATCTGTCCGCCGTCGGGCCTCTTGTAGACGCGATCGGGATTGAGCGCGCGCTTCACGGTCTTGCCGCCCTTTTCGAAATCCGCCGACAGCGTGCCGTTCATCAGGCCCAGCGTGTTGCGATAGACCAGCACCTTGTCGTCGGCATCGACCGCCGCGACGCTGTCTTCCATGTCGAGGATGGTGGAGACCGCCGATTCCATGATCATGTCGGCGACCCCTGCCGGATCGTCCTTGCCGATGAAATGGCTGCGATCGATCCTGACCTCGATATGCAACCCGTTATTGACCAGCAGGACCGCCGTGGGCGCCGCGGCGTCGCCCTGAAAACCTGCGAACTGCGCGTTGGATTTCAGCGCGGTGGCGTTGCCGCTCTTTAGTTTCACCGCGAGTTGCCCGGCGATGACGCTGTAGGCGGTGACGTCGGTATGGCTTGCGGTCGCCAGCGGCACGGCCGAATCGAGAAAGGTCTTCGCCTTCGCGACCACCCGGGCGCCGCGCGCCTTGTTAAAACCCGGAACCCCTTCGCCC
>DASYLQ010000455.1:0-3762 GCA_036009485.1 Janthinobacterium sp. | reverse complement strand
GATGCGCAGGTAGCCGGCATTGGCCAGCATCTGCTGCAGCAGCATGACGTTGGCCTCCTGGTCGTCGACGATCAGGATGTTGGCGTTTAAAATTTCCGAAGCTTCAAGCATGACGTTCTTTCCAAAAATTGGCCGGCTGAGATGCGGCTATCGTATCGCGGCCGTCCAGGTCCATCAGCGCGCCGCCGCCATGCCATTGTCGGCGGCCTGGCGCAGCGCGACGTCGAGCGCATCCATGAATTCGACCACCTTGATCGGCTTGGTCAGATAGCGGAAAAAGCCCGCTTCCAGCCCTTTTTCTATATCCCGAGGCACGGCGTTGGCCGACAGCGCCATGACCGGAATATGCCTGGTCAGCGGATCGTCCTGGAGGATCTTCAGCACGCCGAAGCCGCTGATGCCGGGCAGGTTGATGTCCATCAGGATTACGTCCGGCTGGTAGTCGCGCGCCAGGCGGATGCCGAGATGGCCGTCGATCGCCGTCAGCAGTTTCAAGTCGCTGCGGCGGGCGATCAATTGCTCGACCAGCGCCAGGTTGGCCGGATTGTCTTCGACATACAGCAAGGTGCACTGTTCCTCGGGCAGCAGCGCATTCGCCTGCGGCGCCGCACCGACGCCTTCGCCGCCGCCGAATTCCAGTTCGGGCGCGCTCGAGGTCATAAACTCGACCCAGAACACGCTGCCGCTGCCGACCGTGCTTTCGACGCCGATGGCGCCGCCCATCAGTTCGACCAACTGCTTGGTGACGACCAGGCCGATCCCGGTGCCTTCCTCCGCACTGGTTTCCTGGCCAAGCCGGTTAAACGGCTGGAACAATTGCGACAACTGCTCCGGCGCCAGGCCGGCGCCGGTGTCGCGCACGCTGACGCGCACGCGCTCGGCGCCGCACATGCTGCATTCGACCGTGACCGCACCGCCCTCGGTGTTGTACTTGATCGCGTTCGACAGCAGGTTGATCATTACCTGCTTGACGCGGGTGCGGTCGGCGTGCACGTAGAACAGGTTTTCCATGCGCGGGAAGCTCATGCGGATGCGCCGTTTCTGCGCCTGCGGCTCTATCATCGCCTGACAATCCTGCAGCACGTCGGTGAGCGACATCGATTCTTGCGACATGGTGACCTTGCCCGATTCGATCATCGCCAGGTCGAGGATTTCGTTAATCAGGCGCAGCAGATACCAGCCGCCCTTGAGTATCTGGTCGATCGAACGCTGTTGCGGCAGCGAGGGCGACGGCGTTTCCGAGGCCATCAACTGGGCAAATCCGAGCACTGCGTTGAGCGGCGTGCGTAATTCGTGGCTCATACTGGACAAGAATTCCGACTTCGCCAGGTTGGCCTTTTCGGCGGCCGCCTTGGCGCTTTCCAGCTCGACGTTATTTTCCTGCAGCGTATGCTCGAATTCCTTCCGGTCGGTCATGTCGCGCGCCGCCGCGAACACGCCCTGCAAGTTGCGGTTGCGGTCGTGGAAGGTGGTGGCGTTGTACGAGACCACAGTTTCCTTGCCGTCGCGGGCGTGTGCAGTCAATTCATAGTTGGTGACCTTGCCTTCGCGCAGGACGCGGGTGATGGCGGCTTCAGCCCGTTCCGGATCGGTAAAGTAATCCTTGAAGGGGGCGCCGATCAATTCGTCGCGGGTGCAGCCAGTCAGCGCTTCCATCTGCTGGTTGACGTCGCTGATGATGCCGCGCGGGTCAGTCGTCATCAGCGCGTCGATATTCGATTCGATCAGCGAACGGGTATAGAACTGCTGGTCGCGCAGGCGCTGGTCGAGCAAGGCTTGCTCGGCCTCGACCTGCTTGCGCGCCGTGTTGTCGGTGCCGATCAACAGATAGCCGATGACACGGTCCTGGGCGTCGCGCAGCGCGGTGACCGAGACGATGGCGGGGAAGCGGCTGCCGTCCTTGCGGATATACGTCAGTTCATAAATGTCCTCGATGCCACGCGAGGCCTTGAACACCAGCGCCTCGAAGCCCGGCGTGATCGGGGTATCCAGTTCCAGGCTCAGCGCGGCGGCGCGGGCCACCACTTCCTGGGCGTCGGAGATGCCGGCCGGGGTGATCTTGTCGACCACGTCCTCGGCCTTGTAGCCGAGCATGCGTTCGGCGCCGACGTTGAAGATCTGGATCACGCCCTGGGCGTCGGTGGCGATGCTGGAAAAATTGGCGCTGTTAAAGATGGCGTTTTGCAGCGCGCCGGCCTTCAGCAGCGCCGGCTGCACCGCCTGCAGGCTGTGTTCTTCGGCCAGGCGGCGGCCGATCATCCAGCGCGCCCGCGCATACAGCGATGCCAGCAGCGCCAGCAAGAACACCACGGCGCCCTCGATCAGGTGCAGGGCGGCGCCCTGGTCGGTCATGGCCAAGGCCACGGCGACGATCGCCACCAATACACTGAGGTTAAGTCCCAGGCCGGCCAGCATCAGTCTTCCGACCGGTGTTTCTTTCATCATGCTCATAGTATTTCACACCTTGCTTCACTACTAAGGAGCGCCAGCCTCGGCCCCGACAAGGTTGCGGCCAAGCCGCGTCAGGCCTTATGTTTGAAAGACGATGCCGGACCAGGCTGGCGCCGCCGCACGTCCGACAGCAGGCGCGAGAATTCCTTCTTGACGACCTCGTAGCATTCGCAGACGTCGCCTTCCAGGCCGGCCCGGTCCAACACCGTGATGTGGCCGCGGCGATAGCTGATGTAACCGAGCCCCTGTAATTTGCCGGCGGCCTGGGTCACGCCTTCGCGGCGCACGCCGAGCATGTTGGCGATCAGTTCCTGGGTCATCGTCAATTCGTTCGACGGCAGACGGTCCAGCGTCAGCAGCAGCCAGCGGCACAGTTGCTGCTCGACCGAATGGTGGCGGTTGCAGACGGCGGTCTGCGACATTTGCGTAATCAGCGCCTGGGTGTAGCGCAGCAGCAGGCGCAGCACCGGCCCGGCGCGGTTGAATTCTTCCATCAGGACGTGCGACTTGAGACGGTAGCCGTGGCCGCCGGTCTGCACCACGGCGCGGCTGGGCGTGGTGTCGCCGCCCATGAACAGGGAAATGCCCAGCACGCCTTCGTTGCCGACGCCGGCGATTTCGGACGAGCCGCCGTTTTCCAGCAGATAGTGGAGCGAGACGATCGCCGTGGTGGGGAAATAGACGTGTTGCAGCTTGCCGCCGGACTCGTACAGCACGTCTCCCAGCGGCATGGGGATCAATTCCAGGTGCGGCGCCAGGCGGTCGAATTCGGCGTCGAGCAAGGCGGCGAGCAAGTGATTTTGGTTGGGGTCGTGCTGACTGGACATATGCGGATCTTCCGGCTTCCAGTCGTCAGCTAGCGGTGTGAGTCGAAAGGCGGCCGGACGAGTTCCGCGCGGAAAACAGAGTAACACATAAGCCAGGCGTCCCGGAGCATGGATTTCGCGCGCGCGGTTTCCCGGTTTATTCCCTGCAGGGGGCCACCGCCCTGCAATTCGCCAATCTGCGCCTGCGCGAACGGAGACGAAACACCGCCGGCTGCGGATGAGTAATGATCAGTATTCGGATTTTATCGAAAGGTAGGGTGATGCAGATAAAGAGACAATGTTCAAGCGGTATTTTTGATTGGGTACGTAGCTCAGGCTTGCCCTGATCGATTTCGAAATCCATTGAATATCAGCACTTTTCTCGGGCATAACCACCAAATAAACGGCATGATTGAAATACATTCGGCATTTTTGCTCTGCTTGCCTTTTTGCTGTTTTACGAAGATTGGCGTGTGATTTTGGTCGCCGCAGCCGTTATCGCGAT
>DASYLQ010000454.1:0-12244 GCA_036009485.1 Janthinobacterium sp. | reverse complement strand
CTGCCTGGGGGCAGCGGCGCTGTGGGCGGCCTCCAACATCGTCGTGCGCCGCGCCAGGGAATCGACGCCGCGTTTCGACGTCCTCGCCTTCATCGTATGGAGCAGCCTGACGCCGATCCTGCCCTTCGCCGGACTGTCGCTGCTCTTCGATGCGCCGGCGACGCGCTGGGCATGGACGGCGGCGCCGTGGCCGACCTGGGCCGCGCTGGCCTATCTCGGCTGGGTGGCGACCGTCCTCGCCTACGCCCTGTGGACCGGCCTGCTGAAACGCCACGCCGCCAACCGCGTCGCCCCCTTCAGCCTGGGCGTGCCGCTGGTCGGCCTCGGCGCCGGCATGCTGCTGCTGGGCGAAGTCATCACGCCATGGCAATGGGCCGGCATCGCGCTGGTGGCGCTGGCGCTGGCTTGCGTCTTTCTGGGCGGGAGATTCATGCCCCGCGACGCGGCCGCGACGGCTTCAGCGCCCAGGCGGCGCTCAACCAGAGAATGATGCCGGCGCCCAGGCCAGCCGACAGATCGGCCGGGCCGCCCGGCGCCAGCAGCGGATACGCGAGCGCCAGCAGCACCAGCGCCAGTCCCGTCACGTAATGCGGCCGGTAAGCGAAAGCGGCGGCCAGCGGGAACATGTGCAGCCCGACGATCAGGATGACGGCGGCGAGGATCCATTCGCCATGGCCGGTATGGTTGAGGACATTGCCGACGACCAGGATGGCGATCCACTGGAGCGTGTTCACCACGTGGAACACGCGCCGGCTGCGCCTGCGTTGCGGCGTATCCGCGACGGCGGCCAGGGCGCCGCGATGCCGGCGGTATTGGCGCACGCAGGCCCACAACAGCGCGGCCGCCGCCAGGCAGATCGCGGCGGCGACGAGCGGATGCGGCCCGGGAAAAGGATGGGCCCAATACAACAGCCAGGCGGCGCCGAACAAGGTAAAAAATCCCGCGCCCATTGCGCGCGACGCCAGTTGTGCGGAAGCTTCCATCGGCCGGCCTTTAAATGAGGTTAGTGGAAAAAACATGCGGGCCGGCTCCCTTCCGGAACCGGCCCGCCTTGGCACTTTACCGGCGCGCTGCGCCTGTCTTACTTCGCCGCGCCCAGGTATTTGTCGAACCAGGCCAGCGTGCGCTTGCGCAAGTCTTGCTGGTTGGCCGGCTTGCGCAGGCCGTGGCCTTCGCCTTCATAGATCACCAGCGAGGTCGGCGTGCCCATCGCGCGCAGGCCGTGCCAGAACTCGATCGATTGCGCCGGCGGGCATTCGACGTCGCGTTCGCCGACGTAGATGAAGGTCGGCGTCTTGGCGTTCTTGATCGCCTCGATCGGCGAAGCGGCGCGGTAGATGGCCGGATCGTCGTAGGCGGAGGCGCCGAAGAACGGGACCATCCACTGGTCGATGCCGTTCTGGCCGTAGTAGCTGATCCAGTTGGCGATGCCGGCGCCGGCGGCGCCCGCCTTGAAGCGCTGGCTGTGCGTGACGCCGTACATCGTCATGAAGCCGCCGTAGGAACCGCCGGTCAGGCCCAGGCGCGCATCGTCGACCGGCGCCACTTTTTCAACCGCGTCGACGCCGGCCAGGATGTCGCGCAGGTCGCCGCCGCCGAAGTCGCGCTTGTTGGCGCTGCTGAAGGCTTCGCCCTGGCCATAACTGCCGCGCGGGTTCGGGAAGAACACGAAATAGCCGCGGTCGATCAACTCGCGCACCAGCGGGTTGGTCTGCTCGCCGTCGGCGATATAGTGCGGCGTGGTGGCGGCGGAGGGACCGCCGTGGACGTTGACGATCATCGGATATTTCTTGCCGCCGTCAACCTTCAGCGGCCCCAGCAACCAGCCCTGGACGCTGTACTCGTCGCTCTTCCAGGTGATGTTCTTGACCGACACCTGCGGCGTGAACTGGTCGTTGTCATGGGTGATGGCGGTCAAGGCGGGCAGCTTGCCGACGACGATGTGCGGCGCGTGCGTGTAGTCTTCCTGCGCCGCCGCGGCCAGCGTGCCGTCGCCGTTGAAGGACAGGCGGCCGTCCGAGCCGCTGCTGCTCACCGGCGCCGACCACAGCTTGCGCATCGCCCCGGTTTCAGGATCGAGGGCGAGCGCCGCCGAATCGGCGCCGACCAGCGCCGACGCCAGCAAGCTCTTGCCGCGCCAGGCCAGGCCGGTGAAGGAACCGGCGAAGCCCGGCGTGATATCGACCGGCTCGCCGCCGGCCAGCGGCACGGTATAGATGTCGCCGCCGATCGAGCCAAAGTCGCTCATCAGGCCGCCGACGAAGGCCACCGTCTTGCCGTCGGGGGAAACCTTGGGCAGGTTCAACTGGGCCTTCGGCGCGGCGATCAGGCGCCAGGCGCCGTTGGCCACGCCGACGTAGCCGAGTTTCGCCACCCACCAATTGTTGTCGCCATTGCCCTTGGCGCCGGTGGCGACGAAACCCTGGCCATCCGGCGTCCAGTCGTATTCATAGATGAAGGTGTCGTCCGGCGACACCAGCTTGAGCGTACCGCCGGCGGCGCTGACGATGCCGATGCGCTGCTCGTCCTCGCTGCTGCCGATCTCGCCGACCAGCGGCGCGCCCGGCTGGGTTGCGCCGGTTTCCTTGTGCGCGCCCAGAGTCGCCAGCAAGGCCAGTTGCTTGCCGTCCGGCGACCAGCGCACGCTATTCGCCACGCCCTTGACGCTGACCACTTGCCTGGTGCCGGCAGGACCGGCGACATACACGGTGGCGCTGCCGGCCTTGCTGTCGGAAGCAATGAAAGCGACCTGGCGGCCGTCCGGCGACCAGGTCGGGCGCTCGTAATTACAGGAGGCGCAAGGGTCGTACTGGCTCACCACCTTGCCGCTGGCCGCGTCGCGCACGACCACGGTGGCGTGCGGCCGCTTCGGCAAGCCGCCCGGGTCGCTCGCTTCCACCGACACCAGGCGGTCGCCGGCCGCCGACAAGGCCAGCGCGCGGTATTCGTGCAGGGGCGCGCTGGCGGCGCCCGCTTGCGCTACCGCGGCCATCAAGGCGGTGGCAAGAAAAGTATGTTTGGCAATCGCTTTCAACTGAATCATTTCCATTCCTGTTTGATTTTTAAAAGGCTGTGTCTTTTTCGTGGGCCTGAGGCGAGGTTCCAGAGAACTGCCCATAATGCAAAATCGCCGGCCCAGGACAGGGGCCGGCGATTTGCAACTGTATTGCGTATGTTGCAGTTTGGGAAGTCTACGCCAAAAATTGTAAGCAAATGTGGCATTTTGTATCAGCCAGGCCGGGGCGTGGCGGGCCGCAATGCGCGGCAACACGCCCCGGCCGGGTACCTAGCGCCCGCTCCAGACCGCGTTCGTCAGCGTGCCGGAGGCGTCGCCGTCGAGCTCCCACGAGAACGCGCCGTGCAGGCTCTGGTCGCGCACAAACTGCATCTTGCTGGCGATGACAGTCGGGTCGTCATAGCTCCACCATTCGCCGCCGGAAGTGAACAAATACAGTTCCTTGGTGACCGGGTGGTACCAGCGGCTGCCGGTCTTGGTGATCAAGACCTTGTAGTCGTTGATGCCGGTCTCGTAGGTTCCCGCCGCGCCGCCGCTGGCCGCCTGGTACAAGCCGTTGCCGTTCGGTCCGGCCGCCACGCCTTGCCAGCCGCGCCCGTAAAACGGCACGCCCAGCAGAATTTTACTGCGCGGCATGCCGGCGTTCACCAGCGCCTGGATGGCGTCGTTGGCGTTATAACTGGCCACCACGCCGGTCGACGGATCGGCCGCGTCGTGATACAGCGGCGCATGGAAATTCGTCTTGCTTTCCCAGGCGCCGTGGAAATCGTAGCTCATGACATTGACCCAGTCCATCGATTGCGCATACAGGGCCGGCTCGGTCTGGGCGATCTTTTCGGTGCCGGCGCCGATCGCCGCGGTCAGCGCATAACGCCGGCCGTCGAGGGCGCCCTGGGCGTCCAGCTGGGCGCGGAATTCGGCCATCAGCAAGGTGAAGTTATGCTTGTCGTTGACGGCGTCGACGGTGTTGTAGCTCTGCCCGCCGCCGCCCGGATATTCCCAGTCGATGTCGATGCCGTCGAAGACGCCCTTGGCCGCGCCGACGCCGCCGCGCCCATCCTGCAGCGGCAAGTCGCCGGCGATGAATTGCTTGACGCAAGACTTGGCCAGCTGCTTGCGCAGGGCGTCGGTCTGGGACGCCGCCGAAAAGAATTTCGACCAGCTCCAGCCGCCCAGCGATATGAATACCTTCAGATGCGGATGGGCGGCCTTCAACAGCTTCAGCTGGGCGAAATTGCCCGACAATGGGGCGTCCCAGGCAATCGCCTTGCCGTCCACCGTGCGCGCCGGCGAACGCTGGTAGTCGGCGTAGGCGTCGCCGCCGGTGCCGGCGTCGGCCGGCGGCGGCACGGTGGCGCCGGTTTCCGCCTTGCTGACCATATCGCATTCGTAACCGCCGTTCTTGGCGTAGACATTACCGAAGGCATAGTTGATGAAGCTGAGCTGCTCGGCCATGCTGGTCATCACGCCGCCGACCGCCGTCTGGGTAGTGTGGATGTCGGCCACTTCGTAATTGCGGCCGTACACGCCCCACTGGGCGAAATACGAACCGATTTCCCTGCCGACGGTGGGGATGGGCACCGGCGTCGGCGTCGGGGCGGGGCCGGTCGGCGCCGGCGTTCCCGAACCGGCGGCCCACGGTCCCCATTGGTCGGCGCCCGGCACATCGCCCTGCGTCCACCACTTCGCCGTGTAATCGACGCCCTGGTAACTGATGCAATTTCCCACTGTATAGATCTGGGTCGAGACCCAGGCCGGACAACTGACGGCCGCCGCCAGTTGCGACACGGCGCGCGCCTGCACCGCCTGGTCCGCTGAATTGCCGGAACCGCCGCCGCAGGCCGCCAGCATGCCGCCGGCAAGGCTGACGAACAGCGCATGGACTTTGTTCAGATGTGCCATTTTCTCTCCTCGGTTGCTTGGGGCACCTCGAAAAACCTACTGCGCAGCCCGCTCTCGCGTTTCCGTTGCTCACCGTACCTGCGTACGGCTCCGCTACTCAACGCGCGAAGTTAATACTGCGGGCTTGCTCGCTACGGTTTTTCGAGGTGCCCCTTGGTTGCGACCCTTCCGACAATCGGAATGTCCAGCCATCTCCGATGCGCAGGAATGTCGTTGTCGAGGCTGCGCCGGGCAAAATTGGTAGTCAAGTGGTTTTAAATAAAATATCCACATTAATACCAATTATAAAAAGATAATAATTTAGAAATGAATTTTTTTCTCATGGAGAAAAGGCGGGGCTGGCGAACAAATGCAAACCCAGCCCCATGAGCGCAGGGGAATTGTGACGCAGAGCTGGAGTACAGGAAAGTTCGTGTGGCGTGGAACAAGTATTCCGTCCCTAAGCAACCATACCGGTTTTGTGGCTTTTTTTGCCGGCCGCGAAAGTGGTATCAGGCCATGCCGAAGGCATCAGGCGGCCATCACCAGTTTCACGTTGGCTTCCTTGATCACTTTGTCCAGCGCCTCGGGCGGGCGGGCGTCGGTGAACAGGATGTCGATCTGCGACAGGTGCGCCATGCGCACCAGCGCCTGGCGGCCGAACTTGTCGCTGTCGGCCACCAGCCAGACTTCGCGGGCCTGCTCGATGATGGCCTGCGCCACCCTGACTTCGCGCGAATCGAAGTCGCGCAGGGTGCCGTCCGGTTCGATGCTGGAGACGCCGATGATGCTGATGTCGACCTTGAACTGGCGGATGAAATCGATGGTCGCCTCGCCGACGATGCCGCGGTCGCGCCCGCGCACCAGGCCGCCCGTGACGATCACTTCGCACTGCGGATTGTCGGCCAGGATGGACGCCACGTTCAGGTTGTTGGTCACCACGTGCAAGCCGTGATGGTGCACCAGCGCGCGCGCCACCTCTTCCGTCGTGGTGCCGATATTGATCAGCAGCGAACAGCCGGGCGGCACCCTGGCCGCCACCGCCGCGGCAATGCGCCGCTTGGCGTCGATATTCATCACCTGGCGCTGGCGGTAATCGATGTTTTGCACCGACGAAGGCAGGCCGACGCCGCCGTGATAGCGCACCAGCAGCTTGGCTTCTTCCATCAGCTTGATGTCGCGCCGCACGGTCTGCGGCGTCACGTGCAACTGCTGCGCCAGTTCCTCGACCGACACCGTGACGCGCTGGCGCACCGCATCGAGCAGGCACCGTTGACGGGGATTAAGCGTCATCCTGATCCTCCGTGTCTGCTACTTCAGAGAAATAAAACGAAACTAAACGAAAATAAATATTCAAAAACATGTTGATTATTGTTTGATTTATATCGTATCTTTGCATCTTACCCAAATTAATCAGCGGCTGCGAGGCTTAAATGACCGAGGGGCAAAAAAAGCTGGAGTGTGACGTGCTGGTGGTGGGCGGCGGCATCAACGGCGCCGGCGTCGCGCGCGACGCCGCCGGGCGCGGCCTGTGCGTGGTCCTGTGCGAGAAGGACGACCTGGCCGCGCACACCTCGTCCGCCTCCACCAAGCTGATACACGGCGGCCTGCGCTATCTCGAACATTACGAATTCGGCCTGGTGCGCAAGGCGCTGATCGAACGCGAAGTGCTGCTGCGCGCCGCGCCGCACATCATGTGGCCGCTGCGCTTCGTCATGCCGCACGATCAAGGCCAGCGCCCGGCCTGGATGATACGCGCCGGCCTGTTCCTCTACGACCACCTGGGGCGGCGCGAACTGCTGGCCGGTTCGCAGGGCATCGACCTGCGCCGCCACGTTGCCGGACGGCCGCTGAAACCCGAGTTCACGCGCGGCTTCATGTATTCCGACGGCTGGGTCGACGACGCCCGCCTGGTGGTGCTGAACGCCATGGACGCCGCCGAAAAAGGCGCGCGCATCTTCACCCACACCGCCTGCGTGGCGGCCGTGCGCGACGGCGGGCGCTGGCAGGCCACGCTGCGCCAGGATGGCGGCGGCGGCGACATCGGCGTCGGCGCGCGCTGCATCGTCAACGCCGCCGGTCCCTGGGCCGGGCACTTCCTGCAGGACGCCGCGCGCCAGCCGCCGGACCATGTGGTGCGCCTGATCAAGGGCAGCCACATCGTCGTGCGGCGCCTGTTCGAGCATGACCATGCCTACATCTTCCAGCACCCGGACGGCCGCATCGTCTTCGCCATCCCCTACGAACAAGACTACACCCTGGTCGGCACCACCGACATCGAATACCACGGCGACGCCGGCAAGGTCGGCATCACCGTGGATGAAATCGACTACCTGTGCGCGCTGACCAGCCGCTACTTCCGCAAGGCGATCGTGCCGGCCGACGTGGTCTGGTCGTATTCCGGCGTGCGCCCGCTGGTCGAGGATGCGGCATCGGCGGCGTCGGAAGTGACGCGCGACTACCGCCTTGAATTCGACACGAGGGGAGCGCCGATGCTGTCCATTTTCGGCGGCAAGATCACCACCTTCCGCAAGCTGGCGGAGGAAGCCGTCGACTTGATCGGACCGGCGCTGTCGAACCCGGGGCCCGGCTGGACCGCCGGCAAATGCCTGCCCGGCGGCGACCTGTTCGGCGAGACGCCGTCGAACCAGTCGGTGCGCGAATTCGGCGCCTTCGTCGAAGGCATGCAAAACAAATACCACTGGCTGCCGGCGGCGCTGGTGGCGCGCTATGCGCGCGCCTACGGCACCCGCATCGGCGTGCTGCTGGCGAAGCGGAACGGCCTGGCCGACATGGGCGAAGAGATCGCGGCGGGATTGTATGGCGCCGAAGTGGACTACCTGATGCGGCACGAATGGGCCGCCTGCGCCGCCGACGTCCTGTGGCGGCGCTCGAAGCTGGGCCTGCACCTGCCCGCCGGCACGGCGCAAAAGCTCGACCGCTGGATCGCCGCCCGCCACGCCAAAGTTGAGCCCGCCAGGATTTTTTAAAGAACGATCGCGTATCGCAGACATACCGACGCCAATACTAAAGGAGACGCAGTGCGCCTAGTACTGGAAAACATCAGCAAGAAGCATGGTGCGGAAGACCATTTGTATCCGCAATCGCTGGCCCTGATGCCGGGGACGATCAACGTCCTGCTCGGCACCACACAGGCCGGCAAGACCTCGCTGATGCGCGTGATGGCCGGGCTGGACAAGCCCAGCCAGGGCCGCGTGCTGGTCGACGAGCGCGACGTCACCGGCCTGCCGGTACGCCAGCGCAAGCTGGCCATGGTGTACCAGCAATTCATCAACTACCCCTCGTTTACCGTGTTCGACAATATCGCCTCGCCGCTGCGCATCCAGCGCGTGCCGGAAGCCGAGGTGCGCAGCCGCGTGCTGGACATGGCCGAACGCCTGCATATCACGGCGCACCTGCAGCGCGTGCCGGCCGAGCTGTCCGGCGGCCAGCAGCAGCGCTGCGCCCTGGCGCGCGCGCTGATCAAGAACGCCGGCCTGCTGCTGCTCGACGAGCCGCTGGTCAACCTCGACTACAAGCTGCGCGAAGAATTGCGCAAGGAATTGTCGGACCTGTTTTCGGACGCTCGAACCACTGTCGTCTACGCCACCACCGAACCGCTCGAAGCGCTGCAGCTGGGCGGCCACACCGTGCTGCTGCACGCAGGCCGCCTGCTGCAGCAGGGCCGCACGCTCGACGTCTTCAACGCGCCGAACTCGATCCAGGCGGCGCGCACCTTCAGCGATCCGCCGATCAACCTGATCGACGCCGAGATCGACGCCGGCGGCCTGGCGCGGATGGCCGGCGGCCTGGCCATTCCGCTGACGCCGGCGCAGCGCATGCACTGCGCGCGGGAAGGCAGGGTGGTGCTCGGCCTGCGCGCCCACAGCCTGCGCCTGGCGCCGCTGAGCGCCGGCGATTTCGGCATCGACGCCCAGGTCGACCTGTCCGAGATCAGCGGCTCGGAAACCTATGTCCACCTGCACCGCGGCGCCATCGCCCTGGTGGCCCAGCTGGGCGGCGTGCACCAGCTGGCGCCGGGCAGCCCGTGCCGGGTCTACTGCCGGCCGGACGAATGGTTCGTCTTCGGCGCCGACGGCGCGCTGCTGTTCGCGCCGGGAGGGGCCTAAGCATGGCGCGCATCGAACTCAGGGACCTGGCCCACGCCTACCGTCCCAAGCCCTCGGCCCCGGCCGACTACGCGCTGCGGCCGATGACGATGACCTGGGACGACGGCGGCGCCTATGCGCTGCTGGGCCCTTCCGGCTGCGGCAAGACGACGCTGCTGAACATCATTTCCGGCCTGGTGCAACCGTCGCGCGGCCGCGTGCTTTTCGACGGCAAGGACGTCACCGGCCTGGCGCCGGAAGCGCGCAACATCGCCCAGGTGTTCCAGTTCCCCGTCATCTACGACACGATGACGGTGTTCGACAACCTGGCTTTCCCGCTGCGCAACCGCGGCTGGAAAGAGGCCGGGGTGCGCAAGCGCGTCGAGCAAGTCGCCGCCATGCTGGAACTGGTGCCCGGCCTGAAGCACCGCGCCAGCGGCCTGTCGGTCGACGCCAAGCAAAAGATTTCGCTGGGCCGCGGCCTGGTGCGGCCGGACGTCGCCGCCGTGCTGTTCGACGAACCGCTGACGGTCATCGATCCGCACCTGAAGTGGTTGTTGCGGCGCAAGCTGAAAGAGATCCACCACGAGCTGAAGCTGTCGATGATCTACGTCACCCACGACCAGACCGAAGCGCTCACCTTCGCCGACCAGGTGGTGGTCATGACCCAGGGGGAGGTGGTGCAGACCGGCTCGGCGCAAGACTTGTTCGAGCAGCCCGGGCACACCTTCGTCGGCTATTTCATCGGCAATCCCGGCATGAATCTGCTGCCCCTGGCCGTGCAGGACGGCGCCGCCCTGCTGGCCGGCCAGGCGCTGCGCCTGCCCGAACCGGCGCGGGCGGCGCTGGCCGCGGCGCAGGGCAAGGGCACGCTCGGCATCCGCCCGGAATTCGTCGAATGCCTGGCGGCGCGCCAGGAAGACAGCCTGCAAGCGAGCGTGCTATCGATGCGCGATATGGGCACCCACTACCTGGCTGAATTCCGCCTCGGCGCGCATACCGTCGCCGCCAAATTGCGCACCGGCGCCGGCGCGCCGGGGACCACGGTCTGGCTGCGCTTCCCGGCGCAGCGCACTTTATATTACGTCGACGACAAGCGGGTGGCCTGACATGAAAACCTATAATAACCGCGCCTGGTTCCTGATCCTGCCGGTGATTGTCTGCGTCGCATTTTCAGCCATCCTGCCGCTGATGACGATCGTGAACTACTCGGTGCAAGACATCATCAGCCCGACCCAGCGCGTCTTCGTCGGCATGGAATGGTTCAAGGCCGTGATGCGCGACAGCGACCTGCACGGCGCGCTGTACCGGCAACTGGTGTTTTCGCTGGCGGTGCTGGCGATCCAGATCCCGCTCGGCATCCTGATCGCCCTGGCCATGCCGGCGCGGGGCTGGAAAGCCTCGCTGGCGCTGGTGCTGATCGCCCTGCCGCTGCTGATTCCGTGGAACGTGGTCGGCACCATCTGGCAGATTTTCGGCCGCGACGACATCGGCTTGCTGGGCCACGGCATCAACGCGCTCGGCATCGATTACAACTACACCGGCAGTTCGGTCGACGCCTGGCTCACCGTGCTGGTGATGGACGTCTGGCACTGGACCGCGCTGGTGGCGCTGCTGTGCTACGCCGGCCTGCGCTCGATTCCCGACGCCTATTACCAGGCGGCGCGCATCGACGGCGCCTCGCGCTGGGCGGTGTTCCGCTTCATCCAGCTGCCGAAGATGCGCAACGTGCTGATGATCGCCGTGCTGCTGCGCTTCATGGACAGCTTCATGATCTATACCGAACCGTTCGTGCTGACCGGCGGCGGGCCGGGCAACTCGACCACCTTCCTGTCGCAATACCTGACCCAGAAGGCGGTCGGCCAGTTCGACCTGGGACCGGCGGCGGCCTTTTCGCTGATCTACTTCCTGATCATCCTGCTGTTCTGCTTCGTCCTGTATACCTGGATGCAGCGGGTCGGCACGGGAGACCAAAAATGATGAACAGACGCCTGTCGAACGCCATCCTGGCCGCCTTCATCTTATTGTCGCTGCTGCCGATCTACTGGATGCTGAACATGTCGCTGAAGACCAACGACGAAATCGTCGGCGGCATGACGCTGTGGCCGGCCCACCTGACCCTGGACAACTACAAGACCATCTTCACCGACCCGTCCTGGTACAGCGGCTACATCAACTCGATGATCTACGTCGCCATGAACATGCTGTTCTCGGTGGCGGTGGCGCTGCCGGCCGCCTACGCGTTTTCGCGCTACTCGTTTTTGGGCGACAAGCACCTGTTCTTCTGGCTGCTGACCAACCGCATGACACCACCGGCGGTATTCCTGCTGCCCTTCTTCCAGCTGTATTCCTCGGTCGGCCTGATGGATACCCACCTGGCGGTGGCGCTGGCGCACATGGTCTTCAACGTGCCGCTGGCGGTGTGGATACTGGAAGGCTTCATGTCCGGCATCCCCAAGGAAATCGACGAAACCGCCTACATCGACGGCTACACCTTCCCGCGCTTCTTCATCCGCATCTTTTTGCCGCTGATCAAGTCCGGCGTCGGCGTGACGGCGTTTTTCTGCTTCATGTTCAGCTGGGTCGAACTGCTGCTGGCGCGCACGCTGACGTCGGTGAACGCCAAGCCGATCGCCGCCGTCATGACGCGCACCGTATCGGCCTCGGGCATGGACTGGGGCGTACTGGCCGCCGCCGGCACGCTGACGATCTTGCCCGGGGCGCTGGTGATCTGGTTCGTCCGCCACTACATCGCCAAGGGCTTTGCGATGGGGCGGGTGTGATGGAACGATTCGCCCATGCCTTTGCCTGGATGACGTGGACGCTGCCGGTGGCGATATTCTTCGCCTGCGTCTTCCTGATGCTGATCGGGATGACCATCTGGCAAGTCCGCTCGCCCAGCATCGAACGCAAGGGCTGGCTGCCGATCCCCACCACGCGCGGCGACCGCCTCTTTATCGGCCTGCTCAGCGCCGCCTACCTGAACCTGGCCTGGGCCGGCCTGACCGATATCGACCAGTCCTACGCGGCCGGCATCGGCCTGGTCTGGCTGTCGATCGTCATGCGCTGGGGCTGATCCGACCGGCCCGCATGAAACCAGGCGCGCCGGCTCCCCTTCCGCCGGCGCGGCGCGAGTACTTCGGGAAGGTAATGCAGAGGAGACGCAAGCAAATGAAAACACCATTAACAGCCTTCGCCATCGCCGCCATGCTGGTCTCGGGTTCATCCCGGGCCGACG
>DASYLQ010000453.1:0-5515 GCA_036009485.1 Janthinobacterium sp. | reverse complement strand
ATCAGCCCCAGGCATGGATATGGCGCTCAGCGGCGCTTGTCGGCCGCCACTTCGTCGGCGCGCCATTGCGCCGCCAGCTTGTCCAACACGCCGTTCACATATTTGTGGCCATCGATGCCGCCGAAGGACTTGGTCAGTTCGACCGCTTCATTGATGACGACGCGGTAGGGAATTTCCAGGTTGTTCTTCAGCTCGAAGGCGCCGATCAGCAGCACGCCATGTTCGATCGGCGACAGTTCGGCGATGCCGCGGTCGATCAGCGGGGCCAGACTGGCGCGCAGGGCCACAGAATCCTTGATCGCGCCGTACAGCAGCACGCTGAAATGGTCGGCGTCGGCCTTGTCGAAGCCGTGGGCCGCGCGAATGTTGTTCACGACGGTGGCCGCATCCTCATTGTTCAGCAGCCATTGATACAGGCCCTGCAACGCAAACTCCCGCGCGCGGTGACGCGGCGTACGGTTCTTGCTGGGGTTGGCGTGCAAAGTTTTCTCTGTCATGATTTTTCTTGCCTGTTTAATTACATATTTCAAAAAGACGCCGGCTCAGGGCGCCTTAATCTTCTTCGCCGGCTTCCTGCAATTCTTCCAGCGCCTGCGCCAGATTGGCCATCTCGACCGCCACGCGGGCCGCATCGGCGCCCTTGACGGCCATGCGCACTTCGGCCTGCTCGTCGTTTTCCGTCGTCAGCACGGCGTTGGCGATCGGAATGCCGCAGTCCAGGCCGACGCGGGTGATGCCGGCGCCCGATTCGTTCGACACCAGTTCAAAGTGATACGTTTCGCCGCGGATCACCGCGCCCAGCGCGATCAGGGCGTCGAACTGCTGGGTCTCAGCCATCTTTTGCAAGGCCAGCGGGATTTCCAGCGCGCCCGGCACGGTCACGTGCAGCACGTCTTCATCGGCGACGCCGAGCCTGGCCAGTTCCGCCAGGCAAGCCGACAACAAGCCATGGCCGACGACTTCGTTAAAACGCGCCTGGACGATGCCGACGCGCAGACCGTCGCCGGCCAGATTGGTTTCGTATGTTCCCACGCTCATGGCTTACCTCTTATCTATTAGTGTGAATATTGGCCGCAACGCTGATGTTCAGTCGCAGTCGGTGCCCGGGCAAGACTTGAAGCCCACCACTTCCAGGTCGAAACCCGTCATGGACGGCATCTTGCGCGGATTCGCCAGCAAATGCATCTTGCCGACGCCAAGCGCGCGCAGGATCTGCGCACCGATGCCGTAGCTGCGCAAATCCATGCTGGCGGCGCGCCCCTTCGGTTTCGACTCCGGCGTCGCCAGCGCGGCGAACTGGGCAAACAGGTCGGCGGCCGACTCACCGCAATCGAGCAAGACCATCACGCCGCGGTCCGATGCCTTGATCGCCGCCAACGAAGCCGACACATTCCACGAGTGGGTAGTCGCCTCGGTTTCCAGCAAGTCCAGCACCGACACCGGCTGATGCACGCGCACCAGCGCTTCCAGGTTCGGCGCCAGATCGCCATGCACCAGCGCCAGGTGGGCCGAACCGCTCGGCTTGTCGCGGAACGCGATCATGCGGAAATCGCCGTGGGCGGTGTGCAAGCTGCGCTCGGCCACGCGCTCGACCAGCGATTCATTTTGGCTTCTGTAATGGATCAGGTCGGCGATGGTGCCGACCTTCAAGCCATGTTCCCTGGCGAATTCCAGCAAGTCCGGCAGGCGCGCCATGCTGCCATCATCCTTCATGATCTCGCAAATGACCGAGGCCGACGTCAGGCCGGCCATGGCGGTCAGGTCGCAACCGGCTTCGGTGTGGCCGGCGCGCATCAGCACGCCGCCTTTTTGCGCCCGCAGCGGGAAAATATGGCCGGGCTGGACGATATCGTTGGGGCTCGAATTCTTCGCCACCGCCACCTGGATGGTACGGGCGCGGTCGGCCGCCGAAATGCCGGTGGTGACGCCTTCGGCCGCTTCGATCGATACGGTGAAATTGGTGCCGAAGGAAGTGCCGTTGCGGGTCGTCATCATCGACAGGTCGAGACGGTCGCAGATTTCTTCGCTCAAGGTCAGGCAAACCAGGCCGCGCGCATGCGTAACCATGAAATTGATCGCCTCGGGCGTGACGAAATCGGCTGCAAGCACCAGGTCGCCTTCGTTTTCGCGATCTTCCTCGTCGACCAGGATGACCATGCGGCCGGCGCCCAACTCGGCGACAATCTCTTCGGTGCTGGAAATAGACATTTTTTTTAATCCTTTTTGTAACAAAACAGCGAATCTTCACATAACCCGCTATTTTAAAGGATTTGGAACAATTGAACTGCAATAAAGTCGCCAGTTGCCGATAAATCAACTGGGTGGAACGGCAAAGTTAATTGTTAAATAAACTTTCCAGTGTAACGCTTTTTAAGACACAATGGCTTATGATTGCTTTAAAGCAGCTTAAGAGCAGGCTTACTAGCTGCGCCCGCGGGCGCGATACGACTGAACATGGGGCATATGCTTCAATGATAAAAATACCATTTGTCGAGCCTGCGATGCCGCGGCATGCCACACTGGCCGGGGAAGCCTGACATGGCGACCATCCTGATCGTCGACGACCGTCCGACCAACCGGCTATTCCTGCGCACCCTGCTCGGCCTGGCCAAGCATACCTTGCTCGACGCCGACGACGGCGCCCATGCGCTGGCGCTGGTGCGGCAGGAGCGGCCCGACCTGGTCATCACGGATATCCTGATGCCGACCATGGACGGTTACGAGTTCGTCCAGCAATTGCGCGCCGATCCGCTGCTGGCCGACATCCGCGTCATCTTTTTCAGCGCTGCCTACGCCGCCAACGAAACCCAGGCGATGGCGCAAAGCTGCGGCGTGAACACGGTCCTGCCCAAGCCGTCCGATCCGCAAACGATTTTCGACGCCGTCAACCGCGAACTCGGCATCGAGGACGCCGTGCCGGCCTGGGATATCGACCTGCCGGCCAGCGCCCTGCCGGCGGCCTTCCTGCAGCCGGAGGGCAGCGACCTGCAAGCCAGGCTGGCCGGCGGCGTCAGCGCGGCCGGCCAAGCCATCGCCGAACTGGTCGCCAGGTACCGCCAGGCGCCCGACGCCGGCGCCGACGCCGGGGCCCTGACGCGCGATATTTCAGCGCTGTTCGACGAGCGCATCGGCATGTTGCAAGGCACCGCCGCGCGCCTGAGCGCGATGGAAGACCTGGGCCTGCGCCTGACCGGCGAACGCCGCGCCGAAGCGATGATCGCCATCTTCATGCCGGCCGCGCGGCGCGTCATGGACAGCAAATACCTGGCCCTGTGCCTGCTCGACACCAGCGAACAGACCGAATTGCACCTGGCCGCCTACGGTTTCGACACCGCCGTGCTGGAACCGCTGCGGCGCCGGCGCGACCGCCTGCCCGGTTCGCTCCTGGGCGCCAGCCAGGTCTTGCGCCGCGCCGTCTGGCACGGCAGCCTGCCGGGCTTGCCGGAAGGCCATCCGCCGGTGCGCAATATACTGGGCTTGCCGATCCGCGACCTGAACCATTTGTACGGCTGGCTGTATTTCGCCGGTAAGAATGGCGCCGAGGAATTCAGCGACGAGGACGAACGCCTCGCGATGGCCCTGGCGGCCCAGTTGGCTGTCGCCTATGAAAACATTTCGCTCTACGAAATGGTCCAGCGCCACGCCGCCCAGTTGCAGCTGGAAGCCAACGCCCGCCAGCGCGCCGACGCCGCCCTGCGCGCCAGCGAGGAAAGGCTGCGGCTGTCGGCGCAAGTCTTCGACAGCACCCAGGAAAGCATCACCGTCACCGACGTACAGGGTTATATCGTCGCCGTGAACCCGGCCTTCGAGCACATCACCGGCTATAGCGAAGCGGAAGTGATGGGCCTGAATCCGCGCATCCTGCGCTCGGGCCGTCACGACAGCGCCTTTTACCGCGCCATGTGGGATAGCCTGGCGGCGTCCGGCCAGTGGCAGGGCGAAATCTGGAACCGGCGCAAGAACGGGCAGGTGTATCCGGAGCGCCTGCGCATCAATGTCGTGCGCAACCTGCACAACCAGATCAACGCCTACGTTTCGGTGGCCAGCGACATCAGCGCGCTGACGGCGGCGCGCCACCAGCTCGAATTCCTCAGCAACCACGATCCACTGACCCTGCTGCCCAACCGCACCTTGCTGAACGACCGTTTGCAACTGGCGATGGCCGCGGCCCAGCATGGCGGCCATCAGATCGCCCTGCTGCTGTTCAATATCGACCGCCTGCAGCGCATCAACGACAGCCTCGGCCACGAAGCCGGCGACGCCCTGCTGCAAGAGATGGCGCGCCGCGCCAGCCTGATCCTGACGCCGGGCGATACCCTGGCCCACCTCGGCAGCGACGAATTCGTGCTGATGCTGACCCAGTGCCAGGATGTCGACGACGTCATCGTCGCCGCGCGTCGCCTGATGGACGATGTCGCCCTGCCGGTGACGATAGCCGGCCAGGACTTGTTCGTCACCGCCAGCATCGGCATCAGCATCTATCCGCGCGACGGCAACAGCGCCTCGGCGCTGCTGATGGGCGCCGACGTGGCGCTGTCGCACGTCAAGGACACCGGACGCAACGGCTTCCGCTTCTTCACCGGCGAAATGAATGCCCATGCGTTGCGCTGGATGGCGCTGGAAACCCATCTGCGGCGCGCGCTGGAACGCCGCGAATTACTGCTGCACTATCAGCCCCAGGTCGAACTCGGCGATGGCCGGATTTGCGGCATGGAAGCCTTGTTGCGCTGGAATAGCAGCGAACTGGGCTCCGTCTCGCCGGCCGATTTCATTCCGCTGGCCGAAGACACCGGCCTGATCCTGCCGATAGGTGCCTGGGTCATGCACAGCGCCTGCCGCCAGAACCAGGCTTGGCAAGACGCCGGCCTGCGTCCGCTGAAAGTGGCGGTCAACGTCTCGGCGCGCCAGTTTGTCGCCGGCAACCTGCCGGCGCTGGTGCGCAGCGCCTTAGGCGAAAGCGGCCTGGCGCCGCGCTACCTGGAAATCGAGTTGACCGAAAGCGTCATGATGCATGACAGCGAAACCATCCAGTCGCAACTGGCGGAATTGACGGCGATGGGCGTCTCGGTCTCGCTGGACGATTTCGGCACCGGTTATTCCTCGCTCGGCTATCTGTCGCGTTTCCAACTGGACAAGCTGAAGATCGACCAATCCTTCGTGCGCAACATCACCACCGAGCCGCGCAGCGCCGCCATCGCCCAGGCCACCATCGCCCTGGCGCACGGGCTGGACTTGATGGTGGTGGCGGAAGGCGTCGAGACCCAGGGACAATTGCATTTCCTGCGCGGCATAGGCTGCGATGAAATCCAGGGTTTCCTGTTCAGCCAGCCCTTGCCGCCGGACGAATTCGCCGCGCTGCTGAAGCAAGAGCGCATGCTGCAGCAGGAAGCGCTGTCGCTGGTTCCCAACCGCACCCTGCTCTTGCTCGACGAACAGGCGCCGATGCTGAATACGCTGGCGCGCCTGCTGCGGCGCGACGGCTACCGCATCCTGATGGCGCACTCGGCCGCGGCAG
>DASYLQ010000452.1:0-2107 GCA_036009485.1 Janthinobacterium sp. | reverse complement strand
ATGTTCGCATATGAGATATTCAAATTTCGAATGGTTAATCATGTAGCATGGAAACTAATATTGCTGCCATATTGGAAATTTTCGCTATTCTTTAAGTTTTAAGGCACATATCCGGCGTTTTCAGCCATTTCCCGATACAGGACCAGACGAGGGCCGTTATGCGAAAGAGCAGGGTAAAAATATGGTGCGCGCGGCTGTTGCTGGCGCTGCTGGTCTGGATCGCTGCGGCCTTGATGGGGGCCTGGTTCTTTTTGCGCGGCAGCTTGGCGCAGCTGGACGGCACGCATGCGGCAGCGGGCTTGGGCGCAGGCGTCAGCGTGATGCGCGACGCCCACGGCGTGCCGACGATCAGCGGCGCCGACCGCCTCGACGTCGCCTACGCCACCGGTTTCGTGCATGCGCAAGAGCGCTTTTTCCAGATGGACTTGCTGCGCCGCGTCGCCGCCGGCGAACTGGCCGAATTGTTTGGCGTGCGCGCCGTCGGCGTCGACCAGTCGCACCGCCTGCACCGTTTCCGCGCCCGCGCTGAACTGGCCGTGCAGGCGCTGGCGCCGGCCGACCGCCAGTTGCTGGAGCGTTATAGCGCCGGCGTCAACGAAGGTCTGGCCAGCCTGGCGTCGCGGCCCTTCGAATATGCGCTGGTGGGCCAGGCACCGCGCATCTGGTCGCCGGCCGATTCGCTGCTGGTGATCTGGGCCATGTACTTCGACCTGCAGGGCGGCCAGGAGGCGCGCGAACTGGCGCGCGGCTGGCTCAAGGACCATGACAGCGCCGAACAACTAGCTTTCCTGTTGCCGCAGTCTTCGCAATGGGATGCGCCGCTGGACGCCGACAAGGTGGCCGCGCCGGACGCGCCTATCCCGGCCGCGGCGCCGGCCTGGTGGGGCAAGCCCAATGCCGAAGCCGGGGCGGCAGCCCGCACCCATCCAGGCAGGGTCCGTCCGGGCGCCCGACAGCTGGCCGCCGCCGAATTCCTCGACGACGTAGGCAGTAACAATTGGGCCATCGCCGGCAGCCGCAGCCAGGACGGCGCCGCCATCGTCTCCAACGATATGCATCTGGGCCTGCAATTGCCGGATATCTGGTACCGCCTGGTGTTGCAATTCCCCCAGGCCGGCGCCACCCGCCGCGTGGTCGGCGTCAGCCTGCCCGGCGCGCCGGTGGTGGTGGTCGGCAGCAACGGTCACGTGGCTTGGGGCTTCACCAACAGCTATGGCGATTATCTCGACCTGGTCGCCGTCGCCACCGACCCCGCCAGGGCCGGGCAGGTGCGCACCCCGGCCGGCTGGGAAACCCCGCTGGTGCATGAAGAAACCATCCTCGTCAAAGGCGCGCCGGCCGAAAAAATCAGCGTGCGCGAGACCTCGCTGGGACCCTTGCGCGAGGCCGGCGGACGGATTTACGCGGTGCACTGGGTGGCGCATGAACCCCCGGCCGTCAACATCAACCTGCGCCGGATGGAAACGGTCGATACGCTGGCCGATGCGCTGGCCGCCGCCGCCACCTTCGGCATGCCGGCGCAAAACCTGGTCGCCGGCGACGACCGCGGCAATATCGGCTGGACCATCGCCGGCCCCTTGCCGAAGCGCGCGCCGCAGGGCGGCCAGGCCGTCACCTTCTCCTTGGCGGCCGGCGCCCCGGCGGCCGGCGCCCCGGCGGCGGCGTGGCAGGGCTGGCTGGCGCCGGCCGACTATCCGCGCGTGCTCAATCCGCCTGCGGGCCAGTTGTCGACCGCCAACAGCCGCCAGTTGATGGGCCCGGGCGCCGACTTGCTGGGCGACGGCGGTTTCGACATCGGCGCGCGCAACCACCAGGTGCGCGAAGACTTGCGCCTGCTGGGCGCGAAAACCGACGTCAGGAGCGTGTACGGCGTGGCCCTGGACGACCGCGCCATCTTCATGGCGGACTGGCGCGACCGCGCCATCGTCGCGCTCAGCGACGGCGCCGTCGCCGGCCATCCGCAGCGCGCCGAATTCCTGCAATTGCTGAAGAGCGGCTGGAGCGGCCGCGCCAGCCCCGATTCCGCCGGTTATCGCCTGGCGCGCGGCTTCGAATATGCGCTGTACGATTTATTCTTCGATGGCTTGAACGGCGAGTTGGCCACGCT
>DASYLQ010000451.1:0-6644 GCA_036009485.1 Janthinobacterium sp. | reverse complement strand
CTCAATGCATGCCGCCATTTAATGCGATTTATCCGGTCGCCTTTGACAGGATGACGAAGTGTAATGCTTATTTATTTCATTAATGTGACAGTAAGTATCAGCGCCGTGATTGTTGTGGACGCACCACAATGTGGCGGCTTGCACTTGACTGGGGCAGGCTTATCAACTAGCGGATGGCAGCAGGGGGGCTGCAAAACACGGTGAGGTGGGTGCCGACTGCGCTCTCTTGAAATTTCAAGCTGAAGCCGTGCAAATGCAGGATGGCGGCGACGATGTTCAGGCCCAGGCCATAACCGGGGTTTTCCTGGCGTTGACTGGAATGATGGCTGCGGTAAAAACGCTGCAGCACGGCGCCGCGCTCGCCGGCTTCGATGCCGCAGCCGGTGTCGATGATGTCGATGCGCACCGCGCCGTCTTGCTGCCGCAGTTGCAAGACCACGCTGCCGCCGGCGGGCGTGAACTTGATGGCGTTGTCGACCAGGTTGCTGACGGCTTCGAACAGCAGGTCCGGATCGGCGTGGATGCTGGCGGTGCTCTCGGCCAGCACCTCGAAGCGCACTTCCTTGTCTTCGGCCAGCGCCTCGAACAATTCGGCGATCTGCTCCACCACCAGGCGCGGATCGATCTCGGCGAACCCGGCTTTTCTTTGGCGGTTTTCAATTTCCGAGATGCGCAGCAGGGCGCGGAAACGCCCCAGCAAGGCATCGGTCTCGACCAGCGCCTTGTCCAGCATCCCGTGTTGCGGCAAATCCGGCGACAATTGCTGCTGGGAACGGTGCAGCAGCAGGCGGATCCGCGTCAGCGGCGTGCGCAAGTCGTGCGCCAGGGTGTCCGTGACGCTTTTTACTTCGTTCAGCAAGCGCTCGATTTCTTCCAGCATCAGATTGACGATGCCGGCCAGCATATCCAGTTCATCCTCGCGGCCGGCGAGCGGCATGCGCAGGCTGAGCTCGCCTTGAACGATGCGCCGGCTGGTATCGCGGATGGCATTAATGCGCCGCAAGGGCTTGATGCTGAGGAAGAATCCGCCCGCCAGGCCGAGCCCGATAATCACGGCGCCGCTGCCGAGCAAGGCGTTAAGAATGATTTCCTTGATTTCAGCCAGTTGGGTGGCGTCGCGGCCGACGACCAGCATATTGCCGTTCGGCAGAGGCCGCAGGATGGCCCGCGCCAGGCCGGTGGGCGCCTTCGGCGCGATCCCGCCCGGGCTGTACTGGGGCAGCATACGGTGGGGGAATTGCTGCACCTTGCCATCCAGCGCCAGGCCGGCCGGAAATTCTTCCAGGTTGCCATAGATTTTCTGCAGGTCCGGCGTGAACACGCCGTAGATGTTGGATCTGCGAAAATCGTTGGCCAGCACATCCCTCACTTGCGCCAGCGCTTTGTCGGAATCGTTGAGATTAAAGCCACGCAGCATCAGGATGATGCTGACGTCGATGCGGCGCTCCAGGTAGCTGGTGGTTTGCCAATAAATCAGGCCCAGCAGCGCGATATTGCCTATGATAAAAATAGAGCCGAAGAGTATCGCCAGGCGGAAGGTCGAGATGCGCCAGTGATCCCTCAGCCTGGCTTTCACAGGCGCGCCCCGAGGATGTAGCCGGTGCCCCAGACCGTATGGATCAGCGGCGCCAGGCCGGCCGTATCGATCTTCTTGCGCAGGCGGCCCATATGGACTTCGATCAGGTTGGTATAGGGATCGAAGTGATAATTCCACACCGCCTCGAAAATCATGCTGCGGGTCAGGGTTTGACCCGAATTGCGCATCATATATTCCAGCAAGCGAAATTCGGTCTGCTTCAAGTCCAGCAAGACGCCATTGCGGCGCACGTGGCGGCTGACCAGGTCGAGTTCGAGGTCTTCCACCTGCAGCTTGACCACCTGGACCGGCGCTTGGCGGCGGCGCAGCAACACTTCCAGGCGGGCACACATTTCATCGGCGGCAAATGGCTTGACCAGGTAATCGTCGCCGCCGGCGCGCAGGCCGCGCACGCGTTCGTCGACGTCGCTGAGGGCGCTGATCATCAGCACCGGCGTCTGGACGCCGGCGGCGCGCAGGCGCGTCACGATGTTCAGGCCGTCAAGCCCGGGCAACATGCGGTCCAGCGTGATCGCATCGTAGCCGCCGCTGCGCGCCTTTTCCAGGCCGAGACGGCCATCGCCGACGACTTCCACCGAAAAGCCGTGCGAGCTCAGTTCCGCGGCGATCTCTTCAGCAACGGTGACATCGTCCTCGATGGTCAGGACGCGCAGGACGGGGGAAATTTCCATGCTGGTTGGCAAACGCTGCCCTCGGTGGGCGGATGGGAAAGGCGTCATTATTTCACAGCCAGCGCAGCGCTGTCTGCCTCGCGCGTTGCCGACCAGCCGCCGCCGAGCGCGCGGATCAGGTCTACGCTGGTGCGCAACTGGCTGGTATGCAGTTGCAGGGCGGCACGTTGCGCCGCCAGCGCGTCGGCCTGGGCCGTCACCACCTCAAGATAATTGACGGCGCCCTCGCGGTAGCGGTTCAGCGCCAGCGCCAGCGTTTGCAGGGCTGCGTCGACCGCGGCATTTTGCTCGACTTCGCCCTGGTGGTCGTATTTCAGGTGCGACAGGTCATCCTCGACTTCGCGGAAGGCCGCCAGCGCCACGCTGCGGTAGTCGGCCCCGGCCTGTTGCAGCACGGCCTTGGCCGCCGCCAGCTTGGCGTCGCGCAAGCCACCATCGAAAATGCTGAATGCGACGCCCGGGCCGATGCTCCAGAAGCGGTCCGGCGCCGACAACAGGCCGGTGCTGCTGGCGTTTTGGTAGCCGAAGGCCGCACCCAGCGAAAAGTCGGGGTAATACGCGGCGCGCGCGACGCCGATGCCGGCGTTGGCCGCCGCCGTGCGGCGCTCGGCCGCGGCGATGTCGGGGCGGCGCTGCAGCAGCGTCGAGGGCAGGCCGGTCGGCACCACCGGCACGGCAAACTCGCCGGGGTGCGGCGCCAGCTCGAAACCGGTGGCGGGCCGGCCCACCAGCGCGGCGATGGCGTGCACGTAGCCCGCCCGCTGCGCCGCCAGTTCCCGGGCCTGCGCGCGCACCGAGCGCAGCTGGGTCTTGGCGCGCGCCACGTCGAGGCCGGAGGCGATGCCGCCGTCATGCCGGTTTTGCGTCAGCTCGAGGGCGCGCGTATAAGCCTCGATGGTATCGTCGAGCAACTTGGCCTCGGCGTCGATGCCGCGCAGGCGGACGTAATTGTCGGCCAGGTGGGCATGCAGGCTGAGGCGGACGTTCTCGACGTCGGCGGCGCTGGCCTGGGCCTCGGCCTTGCCGGCCGCGACCAGGTTGCGCACCCGGCCCCACAGGTCGAGGTCATAATTGGCGGACAGGCCGACGGTATGCGCGCCATACACGTCGGGCTGGCCGGCGCCGCGCAGGGGGCGGTCGTCCGACTGGCGGTTTTGCAACGCCGAGCCGGCCGCATCCAGCGTCGGCATCGCGGCCGCGCGCAACTGGCCGGTCAGGGCCAGCGCCTGGTCATAGCGCGCCAGCGCCGACGCCAGGTCCGGATTGGCCGGCTCGACCTGCGCCTCCAGCCCGTCCAGCAGGGAGTCGCCGTAGATGCTCCACCAATTGCCATGCGGCAGGTCGTCGGCCGGTTGCGCCACCTGCCAAGGCTGGTCCTTCCAGCTGTCGGCCGGCAGGCTGACGGTGGGCGCCTGGTAGACCGGCGCCAGGGAACAGCCTCCCAGCAGCATGCCGCCCAGCGCGGCGGCGGCCCAGCAGCGCCGCAAGCTCATGATTTGGCTCCCGCCGCCGGCGCCTTGCGCCCGACCTGGACCAGGTCGCCGTTTTCCAGCCCGTCGGGGGGATTGTCGATGATCCTGTCGCTGGCGGACAAGCCGGAGGCGATCTCGACCGTGTTGCCGAGGTCGCGGCTGATCTTGACGCTGCGGAAGGCGACGCGGTTGTCGGCCGTCAGCGTGGCCACGGCCAGGCCTTCCTTGCGGAAGGACAGCACGCTGGCCGGCAATTGCATGGCCTGGGCGTCGTGCGGCAGGTCGAAGCGCACGTTGGCGTATTCGCCCGGCAGCAGCTTGCCGTCGGCGTTGTCGACTTCCAGCTGGATCAGCATGGTGCCGGACAATTCATTGACGGCGCGCGAATCGTCGGTCAGGGTGGCGTCGAAGCTCAAGCCCGGATGTTCCGGCACGTCGAGCACCGCCTTCATGCCTTTCTGGATCTGGTTGGCATAGCTTTGCGGCACGCTGACATACAGGCGCAGCTTGTGCACGTCGGCCACCGTAAACAAATCGTGGCCGGCGTCGTGGCCGGCATTGATCAGGGCGCCGATGTCGGTCTTGCGCGCCGTCACCACGCCGTCGAAGGGCGAGGTGATGCGCTTGAACGATTCCAGCACGCGCAAGCGCTCGACGTCGGCGCGCGCCGCCGCCACCAGGGCTTTGCGGGATGCGTTTTCGCCATCCTTCTGGTCGGCTTCCTGTTGCGACACCGAATCGGTCAGCAACAGGCGCTGCCAGCGCTTGCTGGTGATCTCGCTCAGATGGGCGTCCGCCAGGGCGGTGTCGAGATGGGCTTCGGACTGCTTCAACTGCTGGTCCAGCTCCGGCGTTTCAATCGCCGCCAGCACCTGGCCCGCCTTCACCGGCGCGCCGATGTCGACCGACCAGTTTTTCAGGTAGCCGCTGACGCGGGCGTACACGGTGGCCGAATAATAAGCTTGCAGGGTGCCTGGCAGGGACAGCGTCTGCGTGCCTTGCTGGGAGGCCGGCTGTATCGTTTTGACGCTCGGCACCAGTTGCTCCTGCTTCAGCACGACCAGCGCCGTGCTGTCGTGGGCGCGCGTGGTGATGCCCCATCCGACCACGCCGATCGCCACCACCAGGGCGACCAGCCCCTTGATTTTCAGGTTGCCCGGCGCGGGGCGGTGCAGCGGCGTTTCAATTTCATGCGAGCTCAAGATTCTCTCCCTCAGGTATGGTGGTGTGTTGATGGCGTTTGTGGACCATGCTGAATACGATAGGCACGAAGAACAGGGTGGCGACGGTGGCCGCCAGCAGGCCGCCGATGACGGCGCGGCCCAGCGGCGCGTTTTGCTCGCCGCCTTCGCCCAGGCCGAGGGCCATCGGCGCCATGCCGATGATCATCGACAGCACCGTCATCAGCACCGGGCGGAAGCGGGTGAAACCGGCTTCCAGCGCCGCCTTCACCGGACTGCCGCCATGCAGCAGCCGCTCGCGGGCAAAACTGATCACCAGGATGCTGTTGGCGGTGGCCACGCCCATGCACATGATGGCGCCGGTCAGGGCCGGCACCGACAAGGTGGTATGGGTGGCGAACAGCATCCAGACGATGCCGGCCAGCGCCGCCGGCAGCGCGGTGATGATCACGAAAGGGTCGCTCCAGGACTGGAAATTTACCACGATCAACAGATAGATCAAGACCACCGCCGCCAGCAGGCCGAACAGCAGGCCGCCGAAAGCCGAATTCATGGTCTGCACCTGGCCGCGCAAGACGATGCTGGCGCCTTTCGGCCGTTGCGCGGCATGGGCCCGCAAGACTTTTTCGATATCGGTGGCGATGCCGCCCAGGTCGCGGTGCTGCGGCGTGGCGAAGATGTCGATGGCTGGCTGCACCGCGTAATGCGACACCACGGCCGCCGTGCTGGCGCGGCTGATGTTGGCTATGCCGCCCAGCAATTGCCCGCCGCCGGGACTGGCGCCGGCGATCGGGATGTTTTTCAGGTCGGAGAGGGTCTGGTTACGGTATTCCGGCGTCTGCGCGACGATGGGATACGACACGCCGTTGCGCTTGTTCAACCAAAAGGCCGGTGCCACCTGGCCGCTGCCGGCCATGGTCACCACCAGGCTGTTGGTGACGTCGCGCTCGGTGATGCCGTATTGCTGGGCGCGGGTGCGGTCGACGTCGACCAGCAGTTGTGGATAGTTATTGGCTTGCTGGATGCGCACGTCGGCGGTGCCGGCGATCTTGTTTATGTCCCGCTGCAAGGTTTTCGCATACGCCATATTGGCTTCGCCGTTCGGGCCCACCACCTGCACGTCGATGGGCGCCGGCGCGCCGAAATTCAGGATCTGGCTGATGATGTCGGCAGGCAAGAAGGAAAACGTGGCGCCGGGAAAACGCCGGCTCAAGCTATTCCGCAACTGCGTCACGTACTCGTCGGTCGGGCGATGCTCGGCGTTCAGCGAGATCAGCATGTCGCCGTCCTGCGGTCCGATGGTGCCGGTATTGTTGTACACCAGGTTGATGCCGCTGACGGTCAAGCCGATGTTGTCGACGATACTGCCGAGCTCATTAGCGGGGATGGTGCCGCGGATATCTTGTTCGATCTGGTCGAACAGCTTGGCCGTTTCCTCGATGCGGGTGCCGACCGGGGCGCGCACGTGCAGCTTGATCTGGCCCGAGTCGACGCTGGGGAAAAAGTCGCGGCCGAGGAAGGGCACCAGGGCGAAGGACAGGGCGACGATGAGCAGGAAGCCGGTGACGAAGAGGCGGCCGTTTTCCATCGCCAGCACCAGCAGGGAATAATAGCCGTCGCGGAAGCGGGCGAAGCGGCGCTCGAAGGCTTGCTGGAAGCGCACCAGGGGATTGCGCGAGGCCGAGGGCGAGTGATGTTCAGGCTGCATCATCTGCGCCAGCTC
>DASYLQ010000450.1:0-7906 GCA_036009485.1 Janthinobacterium sp. | reverse complement strand
AGCACCCAGGAAAAAACACCAACTGGCTGACGCAACGCGATTCGTTGTGGTTGCGCCGGCCGATGTCGCAGCTGGCATGCGTCTCGATCGTCATCGAAGTACACATTGGCTTGGCCAAGGTGCTCGCCAGCGGGCGGGAAGCAGCCGAAGTTGTCGGCGCAAACGTCCCCGCCGCCGACGAACTCAAGCGGGAGGGTATCCGACCGCAGCCAGCTCGGCCGCTTGCTCATGAGACGGCCGGAAATGGAGCAATCAGGTATGCACAGAGCGGCGCCGGCGGCCGGGTTCGCGCAACACGCGGGCGATCACGCTGTCGCTGATCCCGCGTTCGGAAAGAAAAGCCGCCGCCCGGCGTGCCCCGAACGCTGCACTCAAAATTATTCCCGCTTCGACGATATCCGCCTTGCCTGCATCTGGCCGCAAATTCTTTTTGAGTCGCATTTTCACCTCCTTGGACAGTCAACGCTATGATGCGCTCACAAGAAAATATATGGCGCACGGCAATGCCCCACGAAGGGCACAGGCGCCCACCTTGGTCGGGAAAGCAAAGCCTGTCGTCTTTCATATCGAATTTTGTAGCGCCATTCCAGCCCCGGCATTGTTTTGCTTGTCCGCAAGGATGGTGTAGCATTCGTGGCGACGAGTTGCCGGACTGCATTTAGCGCTGCCTCCATGGGCAAGGCCGCCAAGTCCGCCGCGCCGATTCAACAGGGACACGCAATGAATATCACTATCAACCAGGTGCTGCAGTCGTACATCGACCCGCTCACCGCGAACGAATACGCCGCGCTCGAGCGCAGCTTGCTGGCCGAGGGCTGCCGCGATGCGCTGGTGCTGTGGGGCGAGGTGCTGATCGACGGCCATAACCGCTACGCCATCTGCCGCCAGCACGGCATCGCATTCAAGACCGTGCAAAACACCAGTTTCGCCTCGCTCGACGACGTCATGCTGTGGATGATCGATAACCACCTGGCGCGCCGCAGCGTGTCCGATTTCCAGCGCGGCGTGCTGGCGCTGCGCAAAAAGGAAATCGTCGCCGCCAGGTCGCTGCAGCAAGCCGCCAAAGCGGAAGCGGAAGTGGCCGGCGGCCAGGCCGGCACGCCGGCGCAAGCCGTGCCGCTGAGCACGCGCGAGGATATCGCCAAGGCCGCTCGCCTGAGCAGCAATACCATCAGCCAGATCGAAAAAATCCAGAAGGCCGCCGCCCCCGCACTGGTGCAGGCGGTGCGCGCCGGGACCATTTCGATCAACGCCGCCGCGACGGTGGCGTCGCTGCCGGAGGCGGAGCAGGTCGCCGCGGTCGCCGGCGGCAAGAAGCTGCTGCAGCTAGCCGCCAAGGAAATCCGCGAACAGCGCGCTTCGTCGCGGCCGCCGAAAGAACCGCGGGAGACTAAGGAGTCCGCCGGCGCCGACGCCGCGCCGCTGGTCGAAGTGCAGCAATTGCGCGCCGAAATCGCCGCCCTGAAAGAACGCAATGCCGCGCTGAAAGCGGACAATGCCGCGCTCAACGAGCGCATCGCCGCCCTGGTCGACGCTTCCTGAGCGCCGCCCGTTTTCCCATTTTTACCCTCGAAGTCCAACGCCACCCGGAGACCAGAAATGCTGAGATTGAGTCCCATGCTTGCCGCCCTGATGTGCAGTATCGTCCTTGCCCCCGCCGCTTTTGCCGACCCCGCCGCCGCCGTGAAAAAATCCGCGCCGCCGGCGGATGCGGGCGAGGGCGCGCGCTGGAAAAACACGGCGGTCCGCGTCACCATCATGCGCGACACCTGGGGCGTGCCCCACGTCTACGGCAAGAGCGACGCCGACGCGGTGTTCGGCCTGATGTATGCGCAAGCCGAGGACGATTTCAACCGGGTCGAGCTGAACTTCATCAACGCGATGGGACGCCTGGCCGAAGTCGAGGGCGAAGCCGAAGTCTGGCGCGACCTGCGCATGAAGCTGTTTATTAATCCCGAGGACCTCAAAAAGCAGTATGCGGACAGTCCGGCATGGCTGAAAAAACTGATGGTCGCCTGGGCCGACGGCTTGAATTATTATCTGCATACCCATCCCCGGACCAAGCCGAAACTGATCACGCATTTCGAGCCCTGGATGGCGCTCAGTTTCAGCGAGGGCAGCATCGGCGGCGATATCGAATCGGTCGACCTGAAACAGCTGGAGCAGTTGTACAGCAAGAGCGCGCCCCTGGTGGCCAGCGCCGGTACGCCGCTGCTGGCGTCGCGCGACGAGATCAGCGGCCTCGATCCGGAACCGCAGGGCTCGAACGGTTTCGCCATTTCGCCCACCATCACCAAGGATGGCCACGCGCTGCTGATGATCAATCCGCACACCTCGTTTTATTTCCGCCCCGAAGTCCAGGTCAGCAGCGCCGAAGGCTTGAACGCCTACGGCGCGGTGACCTGGGGCCAGTTCTTCGTGTACCAGGGCTTCAACGACCGCCTGGGCTGGATGCATACTTCCGGCGGCGGCGACGTCATCGATGAATACGCCGAAACCGTGGTGCCGATGGACGGCGCCTTTACCTATCAGTACGGCGCCAGCCAGAGGCTGATGAAGGCAGTGCGCATCAAGCTGCCCTACAAGCTGGCCACCGGCGGCATGGGCGAGAAAATCGTCACCGTGTATTACAGCCACCACGGCCCCATCGTCCGCGAGGAAGACGGCAAATGGATCGCGGTGCGCCTGATGAACGAACCGCTGAAGGCGCTGACCCAGTCCTACAGCCGCACCAAGGCGCGCAATTACGCCGCGTTCTACAAGACGATGGAGCTGCGCACGAACTCGTCGAACAATACCGTGTACGCGGACGCGGACGGGAACATCGCTTATTTCCACGGTAACTTCATCCCGATTCGCGACACCAGCTTCAACTGGAAGCTGCCGGTCGACGGCAGCAATCCGGCCACCGAGTGGAAGGGCTTGCACGAAGTGAAGGATACCATCACGCTGTTCAATCCAAAGAATGGCTGGATCGAAAACACGAATAACTGGCCATTTACCGCGGCCGGCCAGTACAGCCCGCGCCAGCAGGATTATCCGGCCTATATGTCGATGAACCCGGAAAATGCGCGCGGCATCCACGCCGTCCGCGTGCTGGAAAACAAAAAGGATTTCACCCTGGAGAGCCTGATCGCCGCCGCCTACGATACGCGCCTGACCGCGTTCGAGCCGATGCTTCCGGCGCTGATGAAAGCCTACGACGGCCTGCCCGGCGGCGATCCGCAGAAAGCCGCGCTGGCCGCGCAGATCGCGCTGCTGCGCGGCTGGGACATGCGCTATTCGCTGACGTCGACGGCGACTTCGCTGGCGGTCTACTATGGCCAGGACCTGGCCAACAGCTACGGCAAGACGGCACGCGCGCGCGGCGTGCCGACGGTCGACTATATCGCGTCGGATGCGATCCCGCCGAACGAACGTTTGCTGGCGCTGGCGCATGCGGCGGCCAAGCTGCAAGCCGATTTCGGCAACTGGCAAACGCCATGGGGCGAGATCAACCGCTTCCAGCGCGTGTCCGATGACGACGCCCAGGCTTACGACGACAGCAAGCCGAGCTTGCCGGTGCCTTTCGCGTCGGGCAACTGGGGTTCGCTGGCGGCCTTCGGCATGTCGAACAAGCAAAAGACCAAGCGCATCTACGGCGAGCGCGGCAACAGCTTTGTCGCGGCGGTGGAATTCGGCCCGCGCATCCGCGCGAAAAGCATCATGGCCGGCGGCCAGAGCGGCGATCCGGCCTCGAAGCATTTCACCGACCAGGCCGAGATGTACAGCAAGGGCGAGTTCAAGGACGTGCTGTTTTATAAGGAAGACGTCGAAAAGCACCTGGAACGCAAGTACCATCCGGGCGAGTGATCGACGCCCATCGCTTTAGATCATATCGAGGGCCGTGCGCAGGTCGTGGCGCAGGTCTTCGATGTCTTCTATTCCCACCGACAGCCTGACCAGGCCGTCGCCGATGCCCAGTTTTGCGCGCTGCCCGGCCGGGATGCTGGCGTGGGTCATCAGGGCCGGGTGCTCGATCAGGCTTTCGACGCCGCCCAGGCTTTCGGCCAGCGCGAATACTTCGCAGCGCTCCAGGAAGCGGCGCGCGCCGGCCAGGTCGGTGTCCAGGTCGATCGAGATGATGCCGCCGAAACCATCCATCTGGCGCTTCGCCAGCGCATGCTGCGGGTGCGAGGCCAGGCCCGGATAAAACACCGTTCGCACTTCCTTCTGCCGTTCCAGCCAGCCGGCCAGTTCCAGCGCGCTGGCGCAGTGGCGCTCCATGCGGATGGCCAGCGTCTTGACGCCGCGCAGCGCCAGGAAGCTGTCGAACGGCCCGGCGATGGCGCCCACCGAATTCTGCAGGAAGGCCAGTTGCTCGCGCCATGTCGCCTGGCGCTCGCCGGCGCCGACGACGGCGATGCCGCCGATGATGTCGGAATGGCCGTTCAGGTATTTGGTGGTCGAATGCACGACGATGTCGAAGCCGTGTTCCAGCGGCCGCTGCACCAGCGGGCTGGCGAAGGTGTTGTCGGCCACGGCGATGATGCCGCGCTCGCGGCAGATGTCGGCGATGGCGCGCAGGTCGGCCAGCTTGAGCATCGGGTTGGTCGGCGTCTCGACCCACACCATGCGCGTCTCGGGCCGGATCGCCGCCAGCAGGTTTTCCGGCCTGGTCAGGTCGACATAAGTGAAATCGAGCCCGGCGCTGCGCCGGCGCACGCGCTCGAACAGGCGGTAGCTGCCGCCGTACATGTCGTCGCCGGCGACGATGTGGGCGCCGCTGTCGTTCAATTCCAGCACCGTCGAAATCGCCGCCAGCCCGGAGGCGAAGGCGAAGCCCTGGGCGCCGCCTTCAAGGTCGGCGACGCAGCGCTCCAGCGCCCAGCGCGTCGGGTTGTGCGAGCGGCCATAGTCCAGGCCCTTGTGCACGCCGGGGCTGTCCTGCACGAAGGTGGAGGTGGCGTAGATCGGCGGCATGATGGCGCCGGTGGACGGGTCGGGCGCCTGGCCGGCGTGGATCACGCGCGTCGCCAGGTGCGCCTTGCGGCCGTTTTTATTGCCGTCGGATGGTAGGCTCAAGATAGTGTCCTGCGTAAGTGGTTGAGTAGGTCGAAGCGCGTGATCAGGCCGTAGAATTTATCCCTGTCGGTGACGACGGCGGTCAGGCCGCGGTCCAGCGTATTGCGCAGCGCGGCCAGGCCGGCGCCCGGGTGCAGGGTTTCCAGCCTGGCCGTCATGCCCGATCCTACCAGACTGGCGAAGGCGTCGGGCCGGCCGTCGACTTTCAGCAGCAGGTCGGATTCGTCGACGATGCCGACCAGGCGGCCGTCCTCGATCACCGGCAGCTGCGCCAGGTCGCTGCTGCGCATGCGGTTGAAGGCGGTCAGCAGGGTGTCGGACGGCGTCACGCTGACCACCTCGCCCTGGTCGAAGCGGCGCCCGACCAGGTCGCGCAAATCGCCCAGCAAGGGCCGCCGGATCAAGCCCTGGTCGAGCATCCAGCCGTCGTTGTAGACCTTCGACAGGTAGCGCGTGCCGGTGTCGCAGACGAAGCTGACGACGCGCTTCGGCGTGCTCTGTTCGCGGCAGTATGCCAGCGCCGCCGCCAGCAGGGTGCCGGTGGAGGAACCGCCCAGCAAGCCTTCGGCGCGCAGCAACGCGCGCGCGGCGGCGAAGCTTTCCTCGTCGCTGACGGTGTAGGCCTTGCGCACGCCGGACAGGTCGGCGATGGCCGGGATGAAGTCTTCGCCTATGCCTTCCACCGCCCACGAGCCGCTGGTGTCCGACACCTCGCCGGTAGCGACGTAATGCGCCAGGATGGAGCCCTTGGGATCGGCCAGCACGAACTCCAGGTCCGGCTTGACGCCGCGGAAGTAGCGCGTCAGGCCGGTCAGCGTGCCGGAAGAGCCGACGCCGACGACGATGGCGTCGACGTCATGCCCGCTCTGCTGCCAGATCTCGGGGCCGGTGGTGGTTTCATGCGCCAGCGGATTGGCCGGATTGTTGAACTGGTCGGCGAAGAAGGCGCCCGGGATCTCGCGCGCCAGCCGCGCCGCATAGTCCTGGTAATACTCGGGATGGCCCTTGCCGACATCGGAACGGGTCAGGTGGATCTCGGCGCCGAGCGCCTTCAGGTGCAGGATTTTTTCGGTCGACATCTTGTCCGGCACCACCAGCACCACGCGGTAGCCCTTGACGCGGCCGACCAGGGCCAGGCCCAGGCCGGTATTGCCGGCGGTCGCCTCGATGATGACGCCGCCCGGCTGCAGGCGGCCGTCGGCCTCGGCCGCCGCTATCATGGCCAGGCCGATGCGGTCCTTGATGGAGCCGCCGGGATTTTGCGATTCGAGTTTCAGGAACAGCCGGCAAGGGCCGGTGTCCAGCCGCGTCACTTCGACCAGCGGCGTGTTGCCGATGAGGCTAAACAAGGCGGCGCGTGTGTGTTGGTGTATGTCTGGCATGTCGTCTCCTGGCGGCGGAACAAGGAACGCGGATTGTGTCCGGCATCGCTTTCCGCAAATAAAAAAGCGGATGGTAGGCTCGCCCCGTCTCGCTGCCAAGGAATATTGACGTCCGTGCTTATGCGGATTCCGCACCGGCGCCGCGGGCATTCGGTGGCAAATCGATGCTGCGAGAAAAACAAGTATGCGCCGATTGCGCCGCCGGCGTTGTACCGGAGGGACGCGGCGGCGCTGAAATTGGCTGCTTTCGGCGCCATCCCGATGTAAAATCGTTCCCTGTAAAAATGTGCCCACAAAATGTGCTCATAACCAGAGGCAAGAAGGCGGCAGTGGCAAAACTTTATTTCAGATATTCCGCCATGAACGCGGGCAAGTCGACCGCCTTGCTGCAAGTGGCGCACAACTATGAAGAGCAGGGCCAGGCCGTGCGCCTGTACACGGCGGTGATCGACAGCCGCTACGGCGTCGGCCATGTAACGTCGCGCCTGGGCCCGCAGCGCCGGGTCGAGGTGTTCGACACCGGCACCGACTTTCTCGCCGCGATCCCGAGCGTGGCTTGCCTGCTGATCGACGAAGCTCAATTCCTCGGCACCCGACAGGTGCAGCAATTGCACCAGCTGGCCCAGGTGCATGGGGTGCCGGTGATCTGCTATGGCTTGCGCACCGATTTCCTGGGCGATCCTTTCCCCGGCTCGGCCTATCTGCTGGCGCTGGCCGACGATATCGAGGAATTGAAAAATATTTGCAGTTGCGGCAAGAAGGCGACGATGAATATCCGCATCGACGAAAATGGCAAGCGCATCAAGGCCGGCGAGCAGATCGGCATCGGCGGCAATGAACGTTATCGCCAGGCTTGCGGCCGTTGTTTTTACGCCGCCTGAAGCCGCGATGACAGCCTCCCTCCCTGTCCGCCCATGGCTGGCTTGATCCAATGCTCCAGCATCGCCCCCGCCATCGTTTGCCTGCACCGCGAGGTGCTCTTGTACCTGGCGCCGTCGCTCGCGCTGGCGCTGCTGATCCGTTTCCTGTCGGCGCGCCATCCGTTTTTTTTCCTGTTTGCGCTGGCCGGCACCATTTGCCACGAACTGGCGCATTTTTGCGTCGGCGTTCTGACAGGAGCGCGGCCGCGTTCATTCACGGTCATCCCGCGCCGCGTCGGCCAGGGCTGGGAGCTCGGTTCCGTGATGCTGATGCGGGTGCGCTGGTACAACGCGGCGCCGGCGGCGCTGGCGCCCTTCCTGGTGATCGTCCTGCCTTTCCTGGTGGCGGCCTGGCGCACCCGGCCGGGCTGGTCGTTCCAGTTGCTCGACCTGTTCCTCGCCTTTGCCGTGGCGCCGCAATTCCTGGCCTGCTGGCCCTCGGCTGTCGACTGGAAGATCGCGCTGCGTTCCTGGCCCTATCCGCTCATCGCCGCGGCGGCATGGGGCCTGGCTTATTGCTTACGCAGCGGCGGGGTTTGA
>DASYLQ010000449.1:0-1627 GCA_036009485.1 Janthinobacterium sp. | reverse complement strand
GGCCAGGAAAATTCACGGCATAGGGGGAAGGCCGGAATAAATTTCCATGCAATTTACACGCGCCAAGAGATGCGGCCATCAGGCGGATTCGCTGGAAGACAGGCTAAGATGAGGGCTAAGATGGGGGCTGGCCCCGGGCTGGCCGGTTTCGAGAAGCTTTTTCAAAGGAGAATCACATGGCAGCGAAGAAAATCCTGTTTTTGACCGGCGATTTTGCCGAGGATTACGAAACGATGGTGCCTTTCCAGGCATTGCAAATGGTTGGGCATACGGTGCATGCCGTTTGTCCCGGCAAGAAGCGCGGCGACAAGATCAAGACCGCGATCCATGACTTCGAGGGCGACCAGACCTATACGGAAAAGCCGGGCCACCTGTTCGCCTTGAACGCCAGTTTTGCCGAGGTCGACGCCGCCGGCTATGACGCGCTGATGATCGCCGGCGGCCGCGCGCCCGAATACCTGCGCCTGGACGAGCGGGTGCTCGCCATCGTGCGTCAATTCGCCGCCGCCGGCAAGCCGATCGCCGCGCTGTGCCACGCTGCGCAAATCCTCGCCGCCGCCGACGTCATCCGCGGCAAGCGCATCTCGGCCTATCCGGCCTGCGCGCCGGAAGTGCGGCTGGCCGGCGCCGAGTATGCCGACATCGACGTCGCCGCCGCCGTCACCGACGGCCAGTTCGTCACCGCCCCGGCCTGGCCCGCCCACCCTCAATGGCTGGCGCAATTCCTCCAGGCGCTGGGCACCGAGATCCGCCTTTAAACTATCGCCTGGAGCAAGTTCGCAGGGCCGGCCTCCCTCATCCGGGAGCCGGCCCCGGCGCCCGGATCAGGCATCATCGCGCTTCCATCGTCAAAAAAATCACATCTGGAACCCGCATGGAACACAGCTTCCTGTCGAATATATTGTTTTACCTGGTCGCCGCCATCGTGCTGGTGCCCCTCGCCAAACGCCTGGGCCTGGGGGCCGTGCTGGGCTACCTGATGGCCGGCGCCGCCATCGGTCCCTGGGGCCTGGCCCTGATCGACAATGTCGACGACATCCTGGGGTTTTCCGAATTCGGCGTGGTGCTGCTGCTGTTCGTGATCGGCCTGGAACTCGAACCGAAGCGGCTATGGTCGCTGCGCCGGCCCATCTTCGGCTGGGGCGGGGCGCAGGTGATCCTGGTCAGCGCCGGCCTGTGCGCCGCCGCGACGGCTTTCGGCGTCGACTGGAAGACGGCGCTGGTGGCCGCGCTCGGCCTGTCGCTGTCGTCCACCGCCATCGTCCTGGCCACCCTGGGCGAGCGCAAGCTGATGCCGACGCCGGCCGGCTCGGCCAGTTTTTCCATCCTGCTGTTCCAGGACATCGCGGCGATCCCGATGATCGCGCTGGTGCCGCTGCTGGGCGGGGCCGCTTCGGAAAGCGGCGGCCAGGACTGGTTGCGGGTGGCCAGGCTGGCCGGCGTGCTGGCCGCGCTGGTGGTCGGCGGCCGCTTCCTCGTCAACCCCGCGCTGCGCTTCATCGCCAGGACCGGCTTGCGCGAAATCTTCACCGGCTTCGCGCTGCTGCTGGTTATCGCCATCTGCCTGCTGATGCAGTCGGTCGGCCTGTCGATGGCGCTCGGCACCTTCATGGCCGGCGTCCTGCTG
>DASYLQ010000448.1:0-3103 GCA_036009485.1 Janthinobacterium sp. | reverse complement strand
GGCCTGCAGACGGCGGGCGAGATCCGCAGCCGCACCGGTCGCCTGCACGAGTTCAAGTCGGTGGCCGAGGTCGAGACGGCGCTGCAGTTCTTGATCGACAAATATCCGCCGCTGGTGGCGCGTCTGGCCTTGGCGCCGGGCACCAAGGAACCGCGCTATGGCCAGTTGTTGTCGGGTGAAGAGGCGCTGGCGCGGCAGGAAACGGCCTCCGGTTTCGCCGGCTCGGTCGCGCCGCCGCAACAGGGCAGCCGGGTTGCCCAGCTGGAGCAGGAAGTGCAGCAATTGCGCAGCCAGGTCGAGGGATTGGCGGCGCAGTTCGAGGCGTTCAGGAAGCAGTTCGAGTAAGAGTCTTAACCTTCATCGCGCCGGCGGCGCAGCCAGACCGCCGCATACAGCATCGCCGCCCCCGCCGCCACGCCTGTCCAGGCGCCCGGGCTGGCCAGCGTGGCCCAGGATTGTGTGAATATATCGCCCATGTCGATGTGGCGGCTGCCATCGATAAAATCGGCGGACAGGCCGGCGCGCTCGAACAGCAGCCAGCAGCCAGGCACCACGCCGAGCAGGATATGGCCGACGATATGTTCGAAGAACCACGGGCCGTTCAAGTCGAGCGCCAGCGCGCGGCCGGCCCAGACTGCCAGCAGCGCCGCCAGCAGCGGCACGCCGACCGCCCACAAAAACACTTTTGAACGGGCCCAGGCCGACACCATCAGCAACCAGCCCACCGTCGGCAGCGCCCACAGCGCATATACCGGCAGCAAGCCGAGCATGCGCAGCGGTCCCAGATAAAAGGCGGGATTGGCCAGCACGGCGCCGAACAGGTTAAGGCCGTGCACGGCCATGACGCCGCATAGGAGCAGAAGCAGCAGCATCGACAGCAGCGAGCCGACGACGATGGCGACCAGCGGCGCCACCAGCAGGGCCAGCGCGGCCTTGGACAGCACCGTCGCCGCATCGGAGACGGGCAGCGATTTCCAGAACAGCAGGCTGCGGTCGCGGCGCTCGTCGTAAAGCGCGCCCAGGCAATAAAAGAATACCACCACGGCCAGCATCAGCAGCAGCGGCATGGCGGACGCCATGTAATTGGCCACCGCCTGGTCGAGCATGTCGGGATTACGGTCGACCACGATGGCGGCAAAGGAGGCGCCGTTGACATGGGAATGGTGGCCATTGATGTTGAGGTGCAGCGTGCCCACGGCCAGCAGCTTCAGCATGGAAATGACGCCGAGCACCAGCATGACCGCGGCGAGAACCAGGGGCGCCCGCAGCAGCATGCCCTTGTGTTCCCACATTTCGCGGCGGATCAGCCATTGCATGGTTTTCATTCTTCGGATCCTTTCATGGTTGCGACGAACAGGTCGGCCACGCCCGGCGTGCGCAGTTCGCCCAGGGGCGCCAGCAAGGCGCGCGAGACGCCGTCGAACAGCATCACCGATTTGCCGAACACGCTGCGGCGCGCCAGCGGCTGCAAGGCATATGCCGCATCGACGGTTTCCGGCCTGAGCATCACTTCGGTGTAGCGTTCGCCCACTTCATCCATCGACGCCGCCAGCACGATGCGGCCGTCGCGGATGAACATCAGGTCGGTCAAGATATGTTCCACTTCCTCGATCTGGTGGGTGGTGATGACGATGGTCTTGTTTTCGTCGAAATAATCTTCCAGCAGGTTTTGGTAAAACTGCTTGCGGTACAGGATGTCCAGGCCCAGCGTCGGTTCGTCCAGCACCAGCAGTCTGGCGTCGATGGCCATCACCAGCGCCAGGTGCAGTTGCGCGATCATGCCCTTCGACATGGCCTTCACCTTCATCTGCGGCGCCAGCCGGGTCTTGGCGATGTAGCGCTCGGCCTTGCTGCGGTCAAACCTGGGATGCACGCCGGCGACAAAATCGATGGCGTCCTTGACCTTCAGCCAGCGCGGCAGGATCGCCACGTCGGCGATAAAGCAGACGTCCTGCATCAGCGCATCGCGCTGGGTGCGCGGATCCAGGCCCAGCACCGACAGGCCGCCCTCGAAGGGAATCAGGCCCAGCACCGCTTTCAGCGTGGTGGTCTTGCCGGAACCGTTGGGCCCGATGATCCCGACGATGCGGCCGGGCGCGATGTCGAAGCTGACATGGTCGATGGCGGCCAGTTTGCCGTAATGCTTGCTCAAGTCGCGAGCGGAAATGACGGCGTTCATGTCCGCTCTCCCGGCGCCGCTGGAGCGCACGCGGCCGCCTGCAGCAGTGCTCCGGCGTCGAGGCCCAGGCGGCGTATGCGTTCCAGCATGGCCGGCCATTCTTCGCGGATAAAACGCTCCCGTTCGCTGGCCAGCAGTTTATCGCGGGCGCCTTCAGTGACATACATACCTAGTCCTCTTCGTTTTTCCACCAGCGCATCGTCGACCAATTCCTGGTAGGCCCGCGAGACGGTGATCGGATTGAGTTGATAATCGGCCGCCACCTGGCGCACCGAGGGAAGGGCGTCGCCGGGCTTGAGCAACCCGTCGAGCAGCATGCCGACCACCCGCTCCTTGAGCTGGCGGTAGATCGGTGTATTGTCGTTCCAGCCTATGGTCATGGCGGTGGCAACTCCTGTGGTGGTGTTCTGTTTTACCAGTGTTGTAGGTAACTATAACACTATAATTCAAAAACTCAAGGGGAATAGTTATTTACAAAAGGAAGTGTGGTGAAAAGGCGCCGGATCGGCCTCCGGTCTTAAGCCTGGTCTTCAGCCTGGTCTTGAGCCAATTCGCCGCCGTCCAGTCCGAAACGCCGGACCGCGCCGGCGGCATCGACCGCGATCCAGCCGCCGCGCGGTTTGTCCGTATCCAGGTCCCAGTCGGGCAAGACATAGCGCCGCGTCGCGCCGACGAGATGCAGGGCGGGACGGTGGGTATGGCCGTGGATCATCACATCGCTGCCGCTGGCCGCGAACACCTGTTCGATGGCGCGCGGCGTGACATCCATGATGTCATGCGATTTGCCGCCTTGTTCGGCGCGGCTGGTCTGGCGCAGGCCGGCGATGATGGCCTTGCGCTGCGCCAGCGGCATGGCCAGGAATTGCGCTTGCCAAGCCGGCTGGCGCACCATGCTGCGAAATTCCATGTATGGGCTGTCGTCGG
>DASYLQ010000447.1:0-8261 GCA_036009485.1 Janthinobacterium sp. | reverse complement strand
GCCGGCGCCGGCGGCGAAAAAAAGTGCCCCTGGATCAAGTCGCACAAATGGCGCCGCAGGAAATCGCACTGGGCCTCGGTTTCGACGCCCTCGGCGGCAACGCGGATGCCCAGGTTATGGGCCATGGCGATGATGGTCTTGGCCATCGCCGCGTTTTCGCTGCCGGTGACGATGTCGCGGATCACCGCGTTGTCGATCTTGACCAGGCTGAAGGGCAGGCGTTTCAGATGGCTCAGCGAGGAATAGCCAGTGCCGAAGTCGTCCAGGGTCAGGCCGGCGCCCATGGCTTTCAGCTGTGCCAGGTTGAGTTCGCCGGTGCGGGCGTCGTGCAGCAGCGCGGTCTCGCAGATTTCCAGGCTGATCGCACTGGCCGGCAAGGCATATTCCTGCAGCGTGGCGGCGATGTTCGCGGCCAGTTGGCGGTCGCGCAATTGTTTGGGCGATATGTTGATGGCAACCACAACATGCTGCTGCCCGGCATTGCGCCAGCCGTGGATATCCTGGCAGGCGCGGCGCAGCACCCAGTCGCCGATCTGGCTGATCAAGCCGCTGTCTTCGGCGACGTCGATAAAATCGCCGGTGCTGAGCAGGCCGCGCTCCGGGTGCAGCCAGCGCAGCAGCGCCTCGAGGCCGCAGATCTGGCCGGTGCTCAGGTCGACTAGCGGCTGGTACAGCAACTGCAGCTCGTCGCGCGCCATGGCTTGGCGCAGCGCCGCCTCGATGCCGATGCGTTCCAGCGTGCGCCGGTTCATGTCGAAGGCAAAGAACTGGTAGCGCCCGCCGCCCTGTTCGCGCGCGCGCCAGCACGCCATGTCGGCGTAGCGCAGCAGCGTTTCGGTATTGCTGCCGTCTTGCGGCGAGAGCGTGATGCCGATGCTGAAACTGGCGTGCAAGCTCTGGCCGGCCAGTGTAAACGGCGGCGTCAGGCGCCGGAACAGGTTTTCGCAAATCGCCGTGACGTCGCCGGCGCCGTGGATTTCGCCGAGCACCAGGATGAATTCGTTGCCGCCGTGGCGGGACACGGTATCGTGGCTGCGCACGGCGCCGAGCAGGCGCAGGGCTATTTCCTTGATCAATTGTTCGCCCGCCGCATGACCCAGGTTTTCATTGACCAGGCTGAAATTGTCGATACCCAGGCATAGCACCGCGACCGTGTCGGCATGCCGCGCCGACTGGAAAATCGCTTGCTGCAGGCGGTCATCGAAGAGCTTGCGGTTGGGCAGGCCGGTGAGTTTGTCGTGGGTCGCCTGGAAGGCGAGCTTTTCCTCGTTTTGCTTGAGCGCGGTGATGTCGTTGAGGATGCCGATGTAGTGGCTGATCTCGCCGCGCTCGTCCGGCACCGGCGAGATGAACAGCTGGTTCCAGAACAGCGAGCCATCCTTGCGGTAGTTGCGCAGCACGACCTGGACGTTTTCCTTGCGGTCGATGGCGCTGCGGATGGCGGCGATCTGCGGCTGGGCGCGGTCGTCGTTTTGCAGGAAGCGGCAATTGCGCCCCATCACATCGATCAATTCGTAGCCGGTCATCCGGCAAAACGCGGGGTTCGCGTACATGATGGGGAAGCAAGCCTGGGTGGCGTCGGTGATCAGCACGCCGTTCGACGATGCGGCCAGGGCGCGGTTGGACAATTGCAACATGTCCTTGAGCTGGCGCCGCTGCTCCAGGTCGGTCACCCACCACACCAGGTAGGAAGGCCGGCCCGCCTCGTCAACGATGCAATAACTGCTGACCATGGCCGCGTTGAGCGTGCCGCCGCGGCGGATCAGGCGTAGCTCGAACTTGTGGGGCCGCGCGGGATCGGCCAGCATGGCCGCCGTGCGCGACTGGATGGCGGCGGCGTCCTCGGCCATCACGCGGCGCGAAAAATGCTTGCCGGCCAATTCAGCCTCGCTAAAGTCGAGCAACTGGCAGATGCGCCGGTTGGCGCGCAGGAAAAAACCGTCGAGGTCGAGGTGCACGATGCCGACCGGCGCCTGGTCGAAAGACGCCTGCAGGTGCTGCTGGCCGGCGGAGGGCCTGGGCAGGGCGCGTGGATGCTCATGCGGCAGCTCTGCGGCGGCCGGATCCTGGGCTGGTTTGTCGTCCAAATCCATCAAGCTTGTCCCGTTTACTCTAAATTAGCTTTTGCACATACTGAGATAGCGCAAACAATTATACGGCGGAAGCTTGGATTTCCTTTTAGGGAACAGTTATTTTTGGCATGTTGGCAACAGTCCGCTCGCCGGCCCGAATGTGCGTGAGCGTACGGAAGCGCTTTTCCCTCGAGCGCAAGCTGCTTTTGCCAGCCTTCGCCGATTCCTGGCGTCTGCGCTTGCGCGATCAAATGCTGGCCTTTTAATGCTGGCCTTTTGCTTATCGAATGCCAAGCCACCGTGCTGTCCAGGAGGAGTTATGTCACAGATCATTGCAGGCCATTTCCTGCTGCAGGAAGAAATCGAGCAGGCGCGCGAGGCCCTGATCGCCGCCGGCTTTCCATATGAGCGGATCAGCGCGTTTTACGTCAACCAACCGGGACAGCACGATTTGTATGAGCTCGGCGGCGACCGGGAAAAATCGCCGGGCGCCAAGGAAACGCCACAGGGCATGGCCGCCGGCGTCAGCGCCGGCGGCGCGGTGGGCGCGGTCGTGGGCGCTGCCACGATGCCGCTGACCGGTCCGGCCGGTCCCGTGGTGGGGGCGCTGGTGGGCGCGCACGTCGGCTCGCTGTACAGCTTCAAGGACATGAAGGAGGTCGGCCAGGCGGAAGGCGGCAAGGAAAACAGCAGCGGAGCGGAAAGCGGCGACGACAACCAGCAGCGGCCACGCAAGCCGGGCATGCTGATCGCCGTCGCGTTAGTCGGCAAAGCTGAACAGCCGCGCGCGCTGGATGTGCTGCGCCGCCTCGGCGCCAGCCAGATCGAGCAGGCGCAGGGCACAATCAGCGATGGTGACTGGACCGACTTCGATCCGCTCAGCGTGCCGGTGCCGGTGCATTGAATCATCGGCGGCGCCGTAATTGAGGCGCCGTAATTGATACAGAGCTTGGGTTTGCCAATCAAATTATTGCCCAGATCAATCCCTGTTTTTACCGCGATCCTTGCTACAATAAAAAAAACCGTAGTGCCGGCAGGCGTACATGCAGCAAGCGGCCGATGGCGCCCGCCGGGCAGGGCACCAGTGCTAACAGTATTGATAGGGGGACGCGTCAATGACACAAGCATGGGTAGTTCTCACCGAGGTGGACGGGCGCGACGTCGCGGCGCCGTCCGAGCGGCAGCTGGCGGCGGCCCTGGCCGATGTGTACAAGAAAAAGGCGCCCGGCGCCGGCGACGAAGCCGGCAGCGCGGTACTGCGTTTCGGCTACGACGACGGCTTGATGTATGAAATGGAAGTCAGCAGCGGCGGCGAGGTCAAGTTCGAGGAATGGTCGGACCGCGATTGCGAAATCGCCCTGGCCAGCCCAAGGCGGATGTCGGCGCTGAGCCAGAAGGAGGCGCTGCAGCTGTGGACCTGGCTGGCGCAACGCCAAGTGGCCAAGATCCGCAGCCAACCCTGGTTGTCGACTGATTGAATCTTTAATGCATCATCAGCACCGGCAGCGTCATGCTCTTGAGTATGCTGCGGGTGGCGCCGCCGAGAATGATTTCGCGGAAGCGCGAATGGCCATAGGCGCCCATCACCAGCAAGTCGGCCGCCAGCTCGGCCGCCAGCGACAGCAAGGTTTCGCCGGCATCGGCCGGTCTTTTCAAGCCCCTGGCCGGCGTTTCCCGCCGCACGATCGACGTATCCCCGACGCCATGGCGTTTCAGGTAAAGCGCGATGTCGGCGCCCGGATCCCGCCCGTGCGCTTCGGCATTGTGCTGCAGATCGACGATGGCGATCGATACCTTGCCGGCCCGCTTCAGCAAGGGCAGGGCGGCGCTCACGGCGCGGCTGGCTTCCTTGCTGGCATTCCATGCAATCAGGATATTGCGCGACCACCCCGGTTGCGCCGCGTCCGCGCTTCCGCTGTCGGCGGCGTGGGGCAGCACCAGCACCGGGCGGCCGGCGTGCAGCACCACGTACTCGGGAAAATCGGCCATCACCGAGGGCGACGGCTGGGCCGGATCGAACTGGCTGATGACCACCAGGTCGGCATAGCGCGCCATCAGGCTGATGCCGCCGCCCGCTTCATCGTCGAGCACGCGCTCCTCGAACGAGCCCACGCCCAGTGCGCGGGCGCGGGCGGCAAAACCGTCCAGCGCCTGCCTGGCCTGGGCGCGCAGGAAATCCAGGTGCAGTTCCAGGTTGGCGTCGGGATTGGCGGACGGGATATTCCGGTATAAAAATCGCGATACGCCGGTCGTCGCGGCGCCGACCAGATGGCCAGGCCCTGCCGAGTCTTTCTCGGCCGCCGCGATCGCGCCGGCGCAGGCGATGCGCGAAGGCGCCTGCGGACTCGCATCGACGTGGACCAGCACGGTCTTGTAAGACATGGCAAACCTCTTTGCGCTTGTCGGTTCGCCGATTATAAGCGTTTCAAAACATCCCCCGCGCACGCAACAATGCGCGCCGAAGTGACGATGCCTGCGCTGCCTGTCCCTTCCGGTAGCAGGCTGGGCGTTGATTTTGCTCAATACATCCAGTCGATACAGCTCATAGACTGCATTTCAGACGACGCAAAACAGTGTCGTATAAAAAAGAGGAGAGAACCATGAGCGAGAAAAAAGTGGCATTGGTAACGGGGGGCATGGGCGGGCTGGGCGCCGCGCTGTGCCGCAGGCTCGATTCGGCCGGGTTCCGCGTCGCGGCGACCTATTCGCCAGGCAATACCCAGGCGCAAGACTGGATCGAGGCGCAGAAGGATGAGGGCTTCCGCTTCACCGCCTACAAGATCGACGTCGGCGATTACGCCGAATGCGAATGGGCCGTGGAAAAAGTACTGGCCGAGATGGGGCGCATCGATGTGCTGGTCAACAATGCCGGCATCACGCGCGACCAGAGCTTGCGCAAGATGTCGCCGGAAACCTGGTCGCAAGTCTTGCACACCAATCTGGACAGCGTGTTCAACATGAGCAAGCACGTGCTGGAATCGATGATCGCGCAAAAATGGGGCCGCATCATCAATATCTCCTCCGTCAATGGACAAAAAGGCGCTTTCGGGCAAACCAATTATGCCGCCGCCAAGGCCGGCATGCATGGTTTCACCAAGTCGCTGGCGCTGGAGGTGGCGCGCTACGGCATCACGGTCAACACCGTCTCGCCCGGTTATCTGCGCACGCCGATGACGGTAAAGGTGCCGGGGGACATCATGGAATCGAAAATCCTGCCGCAGATTCCGCTCGGCCGGCTGGGCGAGCCGGACGAGGTGGCGGCCCTGGTGGCTTACCTGGCGTCGGAGGAGGCGGCTTTCGTGACCGGCGCCAATATCGCCATCAATGGTGGCCAGCATATGAACTAGCCTGACAGAAAAAAGAGGAGAGGCGCTTGCCGTCGGGTGAAGCCGCCGGAGAGGAGACCCGCCGAGGCGGCACGCAGAGGCTGCCCGGCGGTAGTGTGAGGTAGTGTGAGAGAGCAGGGGAAGAGAATCACCGCAGGCGGGGCGGCCGGAGCGATGGCCGTTCTACCTGCGGGCCTTTTCCATGCGAGTCTGGCAAGCGATGCAAAAACGTGCTTCGGGACGGGCTTCTAGGCGCGACAAGCCGATAGCTTCGCCGCAATTTTCACAAATCCCATAGCTGCCGTCGGCAAATTTGGCCAGTGCATGCTTGACGGTGCGCAGTTGCGCCGCATTGTGCAGGGCCGCTTCGTTGACCAATTCGTTCAAGGTGCGCGCGCTGGCGTTGTCGGCCGGCGAAGCCTCGATTTCCTTGATGGCGGCGCCGCGTACTGCGGCGGCCTCCATGTCATCGGCCAACTGGCGCAGCAGGGATGCCCTGCGCTGTTCCAGCAGGGCTTTCAGCCGCATCATCTGTGCCTGCTCTGGTCCGTTCATCATGGGCTCGGGTTAGGATTCCGGACCATGTTAGCCGATAGCGCAGACAATACTCTTGATGTACTTCTAGCGGCTTGTCTGACTTTGCTCAGAACAAGCCGCCGCTGTCGTGCTACGAAAATTTCCTACTGCCGGCGCTCGCACATGACCATCCAGTTCACGCCGAATTGATCGGTCAGCATGCCGAATTTGGTCGCCCAAAAGGTTTCTTGCATGGCCATGCCGATGCTGCCTTTCTGCGCCAAGGCTTCGAAGATGCGCACGGCGTCGGCGTCGCTGTCGCAACCGAGCGCCATCGAGCAGCCTTTCACGCCTTCATGGGAAGCGCCGGGCATGCCGTCCGATCCCATCAGCATGGTCGGGCCGATCTGCATCTGGGCATGCATGATCTTGTCGCGCCAATCCTCCGGCGTTTGTTCTTCGCCGGGGCTGCCGCGGAAGGGCATGAGCATCACGTTTTGCGGGTTCAGCACGGTCTTGTAAAACTCGACCGCCTCGGCGCACCTGCCGCCGAAGTCAAGATAGGGGTTGACTTGCATGGCTAGCCTCCTGATAGGGGGATTTTTATAGGTTGTCGGGCTCGCGTTGTATGCCGGGCCTCGCACCATTGTAGACAGTCAGGCGGGAATGTGAATATCGAAGCGCGGGTTTATTTTGCTTGAGTGCGGCTTCAGGCGGGCCGGTTTTGGTCTTCCTTCAATTCGCCCGCATGGCCGCGCAAGGCTTTCAGCGCATCCGCCGTCGCACCCGGATCAACCGCCACGACGGCGCCGGCGAGGGCCAGCAAGTCGGCGCTCAAGCCCAGCCAGTCCTTGAAAATGTCCATCCGGCGGATTTTTTCCCGCGCCGCATCGGTCAGTGCGATCACGCTTCGCTGCGACGCTTCCAGGCCGGCGATGGCATGCCACGCGGCATCCGTGTACAGGGAATTGGCGCGCTGGCGCAGGGCCACCTCACGGTCGAACAGGGTTTGCGCCTGTTCCAGGGTGATGAAGGCGCCGGCCGGGGCGGGCGGCGGCAATCCCGCGGCCTGGCGTTTTTTGATGGCGTCCATCACGCGCGCATGCAGATCGTCGGCGGCGCCGGACAGGGCATCGGCCAATTGTTCGACGGCGGCGGCGCTGGCCAGCGCCTTTTCCTGGTTTTCCATGCTGGATATCCTCGGTGTTGATCTCGGTTCGCTGCGATTGCCGGGGCGCGTTGCGCATCCCGGGCGGGGCTTATCTCGGATTGGCTTCCAGTTCGGCCAGGTTGGCGCGGATAGCGCGGTTCGAGGCGGCGATGGCTTGTTGCGCCTCGGCTGAAGCAGGCTGGGCGACATAGGCGGCCAGACGGCTGTGGGCGGCGGCGATATTGTCCAGATGTTTTCTGGCCAGCCACAAGCGCCGTTCGGCCCGCGCATATTCCTGCGTTTTTTCCTGCCGCTGCGCTTTCGCCAGCGTCGACAGCAAGCGCTCCCGCGGCGTATTGGCGAAGGGGATTTCGATGTCGAAAAAGCCCAGCACGATTTTCTTTTCATTGCTGTCGATCTTGTCGTAATAGCGCAGCAGCGCGCCCATCGCTTCGAGCAGGCTTTGCAGGGGCGCATCGGCATCGCTGACCAGGCTTTGCACCGCCGCATTTTGCGCCGACGCCGTCGCGGCGCTGGCGACCAGCCGCGTCAAGGCGGCATAGGCGGTGGTGTGACTCGGATCGAGGCCGTTGCCGGGCCAGGCTTGAATGCCGCTGCTGAGGGCGTCGAACTGGCCCGATACATCGTATTGCTCCTCGCCGGCCAGCCGGCCCAGCGTGCGCATATATAAAGCGACGCTTTTCTGGATATTCAGGAAATCGCCGGCTGCGGCCTGGCGCGTCGCATCGGCGTTGCGTTCGGCTTCCGCGGCGGCCGGCGCCAAGTAGGGCAGTTCGCGCGCAGTGGTATCGCGGTAGCGCAGCGTCAGATCGGCAAAGCTGTCGAGGTGCTCCGCCTGCGCGGCGAATTCGCGCACCGGCTTTAACTGAGACTGGCCGGCGCAACCGGCCAAGGACAGTGCCGACAACAGCGCCAACAATAGCATCGCCGCCCAGCCTGGCGTTTTCATGGTTTGACGAATTGTCATGATTTCCTTTGCCGGTATCAAGAATCGCTACGGAAAAGGCTATTGTTGTGCCGGGCTGAAGAATGCCCTTTGCGCATGCGCAAGGAGGCTCGTCTGTTCCTGAGCCTGTCCGCGCCGCTGTTCAGGTGCTGTCCAGCAGCGCATCGCGCCAGGCCAGTCCTTCCAGCGTGCCCTTGCTTGGTCTGTATTCGCAACCGATCCAGCCCGCA
>DASYLQ010000446.1:0-7924 GCA_036009485.1 Janthinobacterium sp. | reverse complement strand
CCTGTTTTTTTCGCAAAAAAAAAAAGACGTCGCCGCTCAGCGTCATTGGAAACATGAAAAGAAAAACAAGTTCCCTTTCATGAGCGGGAGCTCAACTCCGCTTCGACACCAGCGTCAGGATGTCGTAGCTGGCCACCAGTTCCTCGTCCTGGTTGGTGACTTGCACGTCCCAGGCCACCACGCCCTGGCCGACGCCGAAGGCGTCCTTGCGCTTGCGGTCGACCTTGCGCTTGCAGGTCAGGCGCGCGCGGATGGTGTCGCCGATGCCGACCGGTTTCAGGAAGCGCAAGTTGTCCAGCCCATAGTTCGCCAGCACCGGGCCGACGCCGGGCGAGACGAACAGGCCGGCGGCGGCCGACAGCACGAAATAGCCGTGGGCGATGCGCTTGCCGAACTGCGATTCCCGAGCCGCGATCTCGTCGAAATGCATATAAAAATAATCGCCCGAGATGCCGCCGAAGGCGGTGATGTCGGCCTCGCCGACGGTGCGCCTGTGGGTCAGCAGCGAGTCGCCCGGCTTCAAGTCTTCGAAATGGCGGCGGAAGGGATGCATCTCGCTTTCGTTGACGGCGGCGCCGCGCACGTATTCGCCGGTGACGGCCGCCAGCATCGTCGGCGAACCCTGGATCGCCGCCCGCTGCAGGTAGTGGCGCACAGCGCGCACGCCGCCCAATTCCTCGCCGCCGCCGGCGCGGCCCGGACCGCCGTGCTTGAGCTGCGGCAGCGGCGAGCCGTGGCCGGTCGAATCGACGGCCGCTTCGCGCTCGAGAATGAGCACGCGGCCGTGCAAGGCGGCGGCGGCCGGCACGACGCACGCGGCGATGGCCGGGTCGCGCGTGACCAGGGTGCTCACCAGGCTGCCCTTGCCGCGCGCGGCCAGGAACAAGGCTTCGTCCAGGTCGGCGTAGGCCATCATCGTGCCGACCGGGCCGAAGGCTTCGACGTCGTGCACGGCGTCGTTGTCCAGCGCCCTGCGGCACAGCAGCAAGGTCGGCGCGAAGAAGGCACCGTCGGAAGCGCCCGCGCCCAGCGGGTTGAAGCCGTCGCGGGCGCCGAAGACCACCTCGTTGCCCTCGGCCAGCAGGGCCAGTTGCCCGGCGACGTCGCGCTGCTGTTCTTTCGAGGCCAGCGCGCCCATGCGCACGCTTTCCAGCGAAGGGTCGCCGACCACCACTTTCGACAGCCGTTCGCGCAGGCGCGCGGCGACCGCGTCGAGGCGGTTTTGCGGCACGATGATGCGCCGGATCGCCGTGCATTTCTGGCCCGCCTTGCTGGTCATTTCGCGCGCCACTTCCTTGATGAAGAGCTCGAACTCGGCGTCGTCCGGCGTGACGTCGGGCGCCAGGATGGCGCAATTGAGCGAGTCGGCCTCGCTGTTGAAGGGCACCGACCGGGCGATCAGGTTGCGGTTGCTGCGCAGCTTGGCCGCGGTGGCCGCCGAGCCGGTGAAGGTGACCACGTCCTGGCCGTTGAGGCGGTCGAGCAAGTCGCCGGTGGCGCCGATGACCAGTTGCAGGCTGCCCTCGGGCAGCAGGCCGGAGGCGTGGATCAGGCGCACCAGCGCCTCGCTCAGGTAGCTGGTGGCCGTCGCCGGCTTGGCGATGCAGGGCATGGCGGCCAAAAAGCTCGGCGCGAATTTCTCCAGCAAGCCCCAGACCGGGAAGTTGAAGGCGTTGATGTGCAGCGCCAGGCCGCCGCGCGGCACCAGGATGTGGGTGCCGGCGAAGCCGCCTTTTTTACCGAGGGCCATGGCCGGGCCTTCGTGCAGCACGTTGCTGGACGGGAGTTCCTTGCTGCCCATGCTGGCGTAGGCGAACAGGGTGCCGATGCCGCCCTCGATGTCGACCCAGCTGTCGGCCCGCGTCGCGCCGCTCAGGCGAGAGATCGCGTACAACTCTTCCTTGCGCTCGACCAGGTACAGCGCCAGCGCTTTCAGGCGCGCGGCGCGCTGCTGGAAATCCAGCGCCATCAGGGCCGCAACGCCGGTCTGGCGGGCATAGGCGACGGCTACACCAAAGTCGATCTGTTCGGCGTGGGTATGGTAGATCAGGCTATTGTTCAATGCGCTGTGCAGCGGCACGCCGGCGGCGGCGCCCAGCCAGCGGCCGCCGATCAGGCTTTGCAGGGTGGATACGCTGGTCATGGGCTTGTCTCCTGAATCAGATATGAGCGGCGCCGTCAAGCGGACGCATTTTTGTGCAGGTGTGGCGGGATCGGTCTCGGCGCCGACGCGCAGCGATTTCATCCGGCATGGAAGCTGGCTCCGGCGGCGAGTTTGCGGCGCAGCAGCGGCGAGACGCGGTAGCGCTCTTCGCCGTAGGCCGCGCCCAGGTTGGCCAGTACGGCGACGACCTGGCCGATGCCGACGGCGTCGGCCCAGGCCAGCGGGCCGCGCGGATAGTTGACTCCTAGTTGCATCGCCGTGTCGACCGCCCGGGCGCTGCAGACGCCCTGGTAGACCGCGTCGGCCGCCTCGTTGGCCAGCATGGCGACGGTGCGCATCACGGCCAGGCCGGGCACGTCGTCCAGGCGCGTGACGGCGAAGCCGGCGGCCTGGAACAGGCCCACCGCGGCGGCGAAGGCGGCCGGGTTGCACTGGTCGGCGCAGGCGACGGCGATGCGCGGCGCCGTCGCGTAATCGAACACCAGGTCGAACAGCACCGTGTCCGGATGGCCGTCGTCGCGCGCGCGCTGGGTGGCGCTGCGGCCGTCGGTCAGGTAGACCGAGGCGCCGTTGCAGTGGAAGGCGGGCGCGCCGCTTGCGTGTGCGCCTTCCAGCACCACGCGCGGGCTGATATGGATGCCGGCCTGGCTCAGGCGCGCCGCCATCGCGCGCGTGGCGATGCTGCTGGCGCAGGGACCGCTGGCGTAGCTGACGAATTCGGGATACGGCTGCGGCGCCTCGGCCTGCGCCGTTGGCGTTGGCGTTGGCGTTGCGGCGGCGTCGTAGCGGTAAAAGCCGCGGCCCGATTTGCGGCCGAGGAAGCCGGCGTCGACCAGTTCCTGCTGCAGCACCGACGGCGTGAAGCGCGGGTCGCCGAAGTAGGCCTGGCAGACCGATTGCGTGACGGAGAAATTGACGTCGTGGCCGATCAAGTCCATCAACTCGAATGGCCCCATGCGGAAGCCGCCGGCCTCGCGCATCACGGCGTCCAGCGTGGCGGCGTCGCCGGCTTGCTCGGTCAGCAGGCGCAAGGCTTCGGCATAGAACGGGCGCGCGACGCGGTTGACGATGAAGCCGGGCGTCGATTTCGCGTGCACCGGGCTCTTGCCCCAGGCAGCGGCGGTATCGAACACGGCGGCCGCGACGGCGCTATCGGTGGCCAGGCCGCTGACCACTTCGACCAGCGCCATCAGCGGCGCCGGATTAAAGAAATGCATGCCGGCCAGGCGCTGCGGCAGGCGCAGCCTGGCCGCAATGGCGGTGACCGAGATCGACGAGGTATTCGTGGCCAAAATACAGTCGTCGCCGAGCACCGCTTCCAGCTCGGCGAACAGGCTGCGCTTGATGTCCAGGTCTTCGACGACGGCTTCGACCGCCAGCGCGGCGCCGGCCAGCTCGCTCAAGGCATCGACACCTTGCAGGCGGCCCTGGGCGGCGGCCGCTTCGGCAGCCGTCATGCGGCCCTTGCCGACCAATTTTGCATAGGCCCGCCCGATGCCGTCCAGCGCCCTGGCCACGGCTTGCGGCTGGGTATCGTACAGCTTGACGCGGTGGCCGGCCGCCGCCGCGACCTGGGCGATGCCGGCGCCCATGGCGCCGCTGCCGATGACGGCGACCCGACTTTCCCTGGACAAGGCGGCCATGGTCTATTTCCCCTCGAAGCGCGGCGCGCGCTTTTCCATGAAGGCGGCCACGCCCTCGCGGTAATCCGCGCTGCGGCCCAATTCGCTCATCATATTGCACTCCAGGGTCAGTTGTTGCTGCAGGGTGTTCGACGGGCTGGCTTGCAGCGCCTGCTTGGCGAAGGCCAGGCCCTTGGTCGGCGCGGCGGCGAAATGGCGCGCCATGGCCTGCGCCTCGACCATCAAGTCCTGGTCGGCGACGCACTTCCAGATCAAGCCCCAGCTCTCGGCTTTTTCGGCGCTGAGTTTTTCTCCCAGCATGGCCAGGCCCATGGCGCGCGCCGAACCGACCAGGCGCGGCAGGAAATAGGTGCCGCCGGTGTCGGGGATCAGGCCGAGCTTGCAGAAGACTTCGACGAAGCTGGCCGATTTCGCCGCCAGCACGATGTCGCAGGCCAGCGCCAGGTTGGCGCCGGCGCCGGCGGCCACGCCGTTGACGGCGCAGATCACCGGCATCGGCAGGGCGCGCAGCGCCAGCACCAGCGGCGCATAGTTTTTCTCGACCGAGTCGCCCAGGTCGACCGCCCTGGCGCCCGGTTCCACGGCGCGGTCGGACAAGTCCTGGCCGGCGCAGAACCCGCGCCCGGCGCCGCTCAGCACCAGCACGCGCACGCTCTTGTCGGCGGCCACCCTGGCCAGCGCGTCGCGCACTTCCTCGTGCATGGCCTGGGTGAAGCTGTTCAGCTTTTGCGGGCGGTTCAAGGTCAGTTCGGCGATGCCGCCGCCGATCCCGAACAGGATGTTTTCATAGCTCATATGCTTCCTCGGCTTCCTCTTGGATTGGTTTATCCGGCCTGGTCGAAGTCGACGACGACCTTGTCCGTGACCGGAAAACTCTGGCAGCTCAATATAAAACCACGCGCGATTTCATAGTCTTCCAGCGCATGGTTGACGTCCATATCGACCTTGCCTGAGATGAGTTTGCAGCGGCAGGTCGAGCACACCCCGCCCTTGCACGAATAACGCATGTCGAGTCCCTGGCGCAGTCCGGCGTCGAGGATGGACTCTTTTTCACGGTCCATCGTGAAGGTGCTGCGATACCCGTCCATGATGAGCGTGACTTCGGTTGCCTGGCGCGCCGCTGCCTGCGCCTGCGCGCGCGGCTTATGCTCATGCCTGGGAATGCTGGCGGCGAACCGCTCGATCTTGATGTTGCGCCTGTCCATGCCGGCCGCCTGCAGTGCCGCGGCGGCGCCCAGCATCATGTCTTCCGGTCCGCAGATGAAGGCGACGTCGATGTCTTCGGCGCGCACCCAGTGCTTGAGCAGCTGCTCGCACTTTTCCCTGGTGATGCGGCCGTTGAACAAGTCGATGTCCTGCTGTTCGCGGCTCATCACATAGGCCAGCGTCAGGCGCTCCATGTAGAGATCCTTCAAGTCCGCCAATGCTTCCTTGAAGATGACGGACGAGGAAGCGCGGTTGCCGTAGACCACAGTGAAGCGGCTGTGCGGCTCGGCCAGCAAGGTGGTCTTGACGATGGACAGGATGGGCGTGATGCCGCTGCCGGCGGCGATGGCCAGGTAATGCTTGCGCTGGCCGGCCGACAGCGGCACGTTGAAGTGGCCCATGGGCGGCATCACGTCGAGCACGGCGCCGGGCTGCAGCGTGTCGTTGGCCCAGGTCGAAAAAACGCCGCCGGGGCTGCGCTTGATGGCCACGCGCAGGGCGCCATCCTGCACCGCCGAGCAAATCGAATACGAGCGCCGCACGTCCTCGCCGCCGATGCGGCTGCGCAGCGTCAGGTGCTGGCCTTGCTGGAAGCGGAAGCTCTCCTGCAATTCCGGCGGCACGGCGAAAGTGACGACGATGGCGTCGCGCGTTTCATGGCTGACCTGGGCGACCGCCAGTGGATGGAATTTACTCATGGCGTCTAGTGGCACTTGAAATAATCGAAGGGTTCGCGGCAGTCCAGGCATTTGTACAGGGCCTTGCAGGGCGTCGAACCGAACTGGCTGGTGACTTCGGTATGGAGTGAGCCGCAGTTCGGGCAAGCCACCGCCGGCGCCGGCATGGAAGGCCGCCGGACCCCGGCCGTTGCGACTATGCCGCTGATGTCAATCGCCTGCTGCGCCGGCGGCGCGATGCCGTAGCCTTTCAGCTTGGCCTTGCCGCTGGCGCTGATCCAATCGGTGGTCCAGGCCGGCGCCAGGCGGCTGACCAGCGTCACCTGGTCCATGCCGTGGTTGCGCAGCGCTTGCGTGACCGCTGCGGCGATCGCCGCCATCGCCGGGCAGCCGGAATAAGTCGGCGTGATCGTCACCACGCATGCGCCGCCGCTGAGTTCGACGGCGCGGACGATGCCCAGCTCGACCACCGAAATGACCGGGATTTCCGGATCGGCGACTTCGCCCAGCCAGGCCCAGACCCGTTCCGGCGTGACCGCGGCGGCGCTGGCGGCATCCATCACCACGCCGCCCCGGGATAGGCGCGCTGCAGGAACTGCATCTCGGCCAGGATGTAGCCGAGGTGCTCGCTATGCCTGCCCTGCTTGCCGCCCTGCTGCATCCAGGCGTCCGGCGCCGGCATGGCCAGCGTCGCCTCGGCGAAAATCTCGCCTACGTATTCCAGCCAGTCCTGGCGCAGCGCGGCGGCGGCGGGCGCCACGCCGGCCGCCGCCATCGCCTGCTCGGCCGCGTCGCCGCTGAAAAATTCGCCGGTGTACATCCACAGCTCGTCGGCGGCGGCCTGGGTCTTGGCGCGGCTTTCTGCCGTGCCGTCGCCCAGGCGCACCACCAGGTCGCCGCTGCGGCGCAAGTGATAGCTGACTTCCTTCAGCGCTTTTTCGGCGATTGCCGCGATGCGGGCATCGGACGAGTCGATCAGGCGCCGCAGCAGGAAGTAATGCCAGGTATCGAAAAAGAACTGGCGCATCAGCGTGTCGGCGTAATTGCCGTTCGGTTGTTCCAGCAGCAGGCAATTCTTGAAATCGTGGGCGTCGCGGCGGTAGGCCAGCTGGTCTTCGTCGCGGCCGGCGCCTTCCAGTTCGGCGGCGTAGCCATACCAGAGCCGGGTCTGGCCCAGCAGGTCGAGCGCGACGTTGGTCAGCGCCATGTCCTCTTCCAGCGCCGGCCCCTTGCCGCACAGCTGGGAGAGCTGCTGCGACAGGATCAGCGCATTGTCGCCCAGGCGCAGCAGGTAGTTAACTTTGTCATCCACGTCGGTTCTCCGGGGTCCGAGGTTTTATAAATTCTTGACTTCTTCCGGCATCGGGAAAAAGGTCGGGTGGCGGTACACCTTGCTGTTCGACGGTTCGAACAGGGCGCCCTTGTCGGCCGGGCTGCTGGCGACGATGTCGGCGGCGCGCGCCACCCAGATGCTGACGCCTTCATTGCGGCGCGTGTAGACGTCGCGCGCATTGTTGAGCGCCATTTCGGCGTCGGGCGCGTGCAGGCTGCCGACGTGCTTGTGCGCCAGTCCGTGCTGGCTGCGGATGAAGACTTCCCACAGGGGCCATTCCTTGCTCATGATTTGCTCGCTGTTCGGTCGGCCGCGCGGCCGCATTCAGGAGGCGGCGGCCTGGCTGCCGGCGCGCTTGTCGGCGTAAGCCACCAGGGCGTCGCGGAACCAGCGGCCATCTTCGTAAGCCTTGACGCGGGTGCGCAGGCGCTCGCGGTTGCAGGGGCCGTTGCCCTTCAAGACATTGTGGAATTCCGTCCAGTCGATGGCGCCGAATTCATGGTGCCCGGTGGCCGCATTGAATCTCAGGTCGGGATCGGGCACCGCCAAGCCGAGGTACTCGGCCTGCGGCACGGTCTGGTCGACCATGCGCTGGCGCAGCTCGTCGTTGGAAAACAGCTTGATGCGCCATTGCGCCGATTGCGCGCTGTTGACCGATTCGGCGTCGGACGGGCCGAACATCATCAGCGAGGGCCACCACCAGCGGTTCAGCGCATCCTGCGCCATGGCCTTTTGTTCCGGCGTGCCTTTGCAGAGCGACAGCATGATGTCGTAGCCCTGGCGCGCATGGAAGGATTCTTCCTTGCAGACGCGCACCATCGCGCGCGCGTACGGGCCGTAGGAACAGCGGCAAAGCGGAATCTGGTTGATGATGGCCGAGCCGTCGACCAGCCAGCCGATG
>DASYLQ010000445.1:0-3972 GCA_036009485.1 Janthinobacterium sp. | reverse complement strand
GCAAGACGCTGTTTTGCCTGGTCCAGGCCGAAGACCCGAACCAGGTGTACGACCTGGACCGCCTGGCCAGCTTTTCCTGGCCGATGAGCGGCCCGGCGCCGAAAATCCTGTCGGCCGGCCTGGACCGCTCGATTTCGCGTTTCGCCTTGCCGGAAGGCAGCCAACGGGTATTTTTTACCTATGAAGAATCGGGCCTGGAAAAGCTGCATTCGATGAGCTATGCCGGCACCGACTTGCGCGACGAAGCCTCGGCGGCGACGGGGTCGATCTCTTCGCTGAACGCGGGCGGCAAGGCCCTGGTCGGGGTCTGGGAATCGGCGGTCAATCCGCCCGAAGTGTTTTCCTTCAACGGCGCGCCGAAGCGCCTGACCAGCTATAACACGGCCAAGGCGGCGGCGATCGATTGGCAGCCGCCGGAGCATTTCTGGTTCAAGGCGGCCGATGGCCGGAATATCCACAATATGATCGTCAAGCCGGCCCATTTCGACCCGGCCAAAAAATATCCGCTGTTCGTCGTCATCCACGGCGGCGCCGCGAATATGTGGCGCGACCAGTTCGTGCTGCGCTGGAATTACCACTTGCTGGCGCAACCCGGTTATGTGGTCTTGCTGACCGATTACAAAGGCTCGACCGGTTATGGTGAGGAATTCGCCCGCTCCATCCAGTTCGATCCCTTGAAGGGGCCGGCCGACGAGATCAACCAGGCCGCCGACGAGGCGATCCGGAAATATGCCTTCATTGACGGTTCGCGCCAGGTGGCGGCGGGCGCCAGTTACGGCGGCCACCTGGCCAACTGGCTGCAGGCGACCACCACGCGCTACAAGGCGATCGTGTCGCACGCCGGCGAAATGGATTTGATGATGCAGTGGGGCACCAGCGATGGCGCCTATGGACGCGAAGTCAACAGCGGCGGCCCGGTATGGAGCAGCTTGCCGATATGGCGCGATCAGAGTCCGATCATGCAGGCGGGGAACCATGACAAGGGTACGGGCTTCCTGACGCCGATCATGATCACGGTGGGCGAAAAGGATTTCCGCGTGCCGCTGAATAATGCGCTGATGAATTTCGTTACACAGCAGAGGTTGAACGTGCCGAGCAAGCTGATCGTCTTCCCGGAAGAAAATCACTGGATCATGAAGGGCGAGGACAGCCGCTTTTTTTATAGCGAGATGCAGGGCTGGCTGGCGAAATATTTAAAGTAATCGGCAGCGGGAATAATAACGGGGCCGTCGCTTCAGCGACGGCCCCGTTTTATACAAGGCTTTCAGTTTACCCCGCCTTGAACCCCTTCCGTTGCGGTTTCGCTTTCGACTTGTCGGCAGCGGGCTTCTTGACCACGCTCTTGGCTACCGAACTGCCGTCGTCCACGCTGATGCGCAACTGCTGTCCCGCCACCCAGACCGTTTTCAAATGGTCGAGGATGTCCGGCGGCATGCCTTCGGGCAAGTCCAGCACGCTGTAATGGTCGAAGATGTCGATGCGCCCGATATGTTTCGAATCCAGCCCCGCCTCATTGGCGATCGCGCCGACGATATTGCTCGGCGTGACGGCATGCTCGTGGCCCACTTCGATCCGGTAAGACGTCATGTTGAGCTTGCCCTTGGCATCCTTTTTCGGACGCGCCGGCGCCGCCGCTGCGCCGCGCTCCGCATCGGCCGCCACGGCTTTCGCCGCCGCCGGCGCTTTCAATGGCGTTTTTTTGACGGCGGCCGGCGCCGCCGGCGCCTCGCCATCGCGGCTGATGCGCAATTGCTGGCCGGCGACCCAGACGCCCTTCAACTGTTCCAGCAATTCCGCCGGCAAGTTGTCCGGCAAATCCAGCATGCTGTAATCGTCATAGATTTCAATCCGGCCGATATGCTTGGAATCGATGTTCGCCTCGTTGGCGATGGCGCCGACGATATTGCCCGGCTTGACGCCGTGGGCGTGGCCGACTTCGATGCGGAAAGTCTGCATGCCGGCGTCGGCCGGACGCATGATGCGCTCTTTTTTCGGGAAGGCCGGCCGCTCGCCGCGCTCGGGACGCTCGAACCTGTCCTGGCGCACCGGACGCTCATCCGACCAGGACGGGGCCGCTTCACGCTTATTCTTGTCCAGCAGCAGGGGCACATTGCCGCGCGTCATTTTCGCCAGCGCCGCCGCGATTTCAATGGCTGGAATGTTGTGCTCGCGCTCGTAATCCTCGATCAGCGCCTGGAAGGTTTCCAGCTCGCCCAGCGCCAGCGTCTCGCTGATCTGTTCCTTGAACTTGGCGATGCGCACGTCGTTGACGGCCTGGATGGTCGGCAATTCCAGCATGGCCACCGGCTGGCGCGTCGAACGCTCGATCGCCTTCAGCAGGTTTTTTTCGCGCGGCGTGATGAACAGGATCGCCTCGCCGCTGCGGCCGGCGCGGCCGGTGCGGCCGATGCGGTGGGTATAGCTTTCCGGATCGTGCGGCACGTCGTAGTTGATGACGTGGCTGATGCGGTCGACGTCCAGGCCGCGGGCGGCGACGTCGGTGGCGACCAGGATGTCGATCTTGCCATCCTTGAGTTGCTGGATCGTGCGTTCGCGCTGCGCCTGCTGGATGTCACCGTTGATGGCGGCGGCGGAAAAGCCGCGCGCCTGCAGCTTGCCGGCCAGTTCCTCGGTGCCCAGCTTGGTGCGCGAGAAAATGATCATGCCGTCGAAGCTTTCCGCTTCCAGGATGCGGGTCAGCGCGTCGAGCTTGTGCATGCCGCTCACCAGCCAGTAGCGCTGGCGGATATTGTCGGCGGTGCCGGTCTTGGCGGCCACCGTCACTTCGGCCGGATTGTGCAGGTAGGTGGTGGCGATGCGCTTGATCACCGACGGCATCGTGGCCGAGAACAGTGCCGTCTGGCGCGTTTCCGGAGTTTCCTTGAGGATGCGCTCGACGTCGTCGATAAAGCCCATGCGCAGCATTTCATCGGCTTCGTCCAGCACCAGCGTCTTCAGTTTCGACAGGTCGAGCGAACCTTTGTCGAGATGGTCGATGACGCGGCCGGGGGTGCCGACCACCACGTGCACGCCGCGGCGCAGCGCCGACAGTTGCGGGCCGTAGCTCTGGCCGCCGTAGATCGGCAGCACGTGGAAGCCGGGGATGAAGGCGGCGTAGCTCTGGAAGGCTTCGGCCACCTGGATCGCCAGTTCGCGCGTCGGCGCCAGCACCAGGGCCTGCGGCGCGGTCTGTTTCAAGTCGATGCGCGACAGGATGGGCAGCGCGAAGGCGGCGGTCTTGCCGGTGCCGGTCTGGGCCTGGCCCAGCACGTCGCGGTTGTTCAGCAGCAGCGGAATGGTGGCGGCCTGGATCGGCGACGGTGATTCATAACCGACCTCCTTGAGCGCGCGCACCAGCGGTTCGCTGAGCTTAAGGTCGGAAAATAGGGAAATAGGTGTTTCAGACATGAATTCACTCACAAGTTCGCTCGAATCGCCCAATGCGAAAGAATGCTGGCGCTAGTTTACCCTGTACTGGCGTGTGCCGGGCGCTGGCGGACGCGGGTTTTTGCTTTTTTAATGCTTAAAAGACATAAAAATCGGCGATCGGTAGTGAAATCCGACATTTAATATTGGCCTTCTCAGCAAGTTGGCGGCAAAGGCATTATGCTGTCGGGCTACGTTGCCGGGGTTCCGCCCCGGCGGCGCCCCCCCACAATTTTGGAGATCAAGCAATGCGCCGCACCGTTTTATCGCTTTTGCCCGCCCTGACGCTGGCCGTTTCTTCCTGTGCCCTGGCCGATGCGGGACCGTCCGGCGCGCCGTCCGTCAACCCCGACCAGGGTTACGGCATCGAACTGCAGGGATTTAAATATCCGCACAACCAATTGCATTTCTGGTTCTCTTCCCAGGGCAGCAATATGCAAATGAATTACATGGATGTCTCCCCCAAGGGCAAGGCGAACGGCCAGACTGCGGTCCTGCTGCACGGTAAAAACTTTTGCGGCGCCACCTGGGATGATTCGATTACCG
>DASYLQ010000444.1:0-1850 GCA_036009485.1 Janthinobacterium sp. | reverse complement strand
CACCAGTCGGTCGAGCACGTATCGTCGCTGCGCCTGATCCCCAACCTGGATAACTGGCGTCCCTGCGACACGGTCGAGTCGGCGGTGGCCTGGGGCGCGGCGGTGCGGCGCAGGAATGGCCCATCGACCCTGATCTTCTCGCGCCAGAACCTGCCTTACCAGGAGCGCAGCGCCCAGCAGATCGCCGACATCGGCCGCGGCGGCTACGTGCTGAACGACGTCGTCAACGCCAAGGCGATCCTGATCGCCACCGGTTCCGAAGTCGAGCTGGCGGTCAATGCCGCCAGCGCGCTGGCTTCCGAAGGCATCGCCGTGCGCGTCGTGTCGATGCCGTCGACCGACGTGTTCGACCGCCAGGACGCCGCCTACAAGGCCAGCGTGTTGAGCAAGGGCGTGCCGCGCGTCGCCATCGAGGCCGGCGTCAGCGATTTTTGGTATAAATACGTCGGCCTGGAAGGCGCGGTAGTCGGCATCGACACCTTCGGCGAATCGGCGCCGGCGCCGGTGCTGTTCAAGCATTTCGGTTTTACGGTGGAAAACGTGGTGGCCAAGGTCAAGTCGGTACTGCTGGCCTGAGCCTGGCCGCCGGAGCGCGTCAACCCATTTTTATAACAGGAGAAAAGTATGACGATCAAAGTTGCAATCAACGGTTATGGCCGCATCGGCCGCAATGTCTTGCGCGCTTTTTATGAAGGCGGCAAGAAGCAGGACATCCAGATTGTCGCGATCAATGACCTGGGCAACGCCGCCTCGAACGCCCACCTGACCCGCTACGACACTGCCCACGGCAAGTTTCCCGGCACCGTCACGGTGGAAGGCGAGAACATGATCGTCAACGGCGACGCCATCCGCGTCTTCGCCCAGCGCAACCCGGCCGAAATTCCATGGGGCGAACTGGGCGTCGACGTCGTGCTGGAATGCACCGGCTTCTTCACCACCAAGGAAAAGGCTTCGGCCCACTTGAAGGGCGGCGCCAGGAAAGTCATTATTTCGGCGCCGGGCGGCAAGGATGTCGACGCCACCATCGTCTACGGCGTCAACCACGGCGTGCTGAAAGCCAGCGACACGGTCATTTCCAACGCTTCCTGCACCACCAACTGCCTGGCGCCGCTGGTGCAGCCGCTGAACGACGCCATCGGCCTGGAAAGCGGCTTGATGACCACCGTCCATGCGTACACCAATGACCAGGTGTTGACCGACGTGATGCATGAAGACCTGCGCCGCGCCCGTTCCGCCACCCACAGCATGATCCCGACCAAGACCGGCGCCGCCGCGGCGGTCGGCCTCGTGCTGCCAGAGCTGAACGGCAAGCTGGACGGCTATGCCATCCGCGTGCCGGTCATTAATGTCTCTATCGTCGACCTGTCCTTCATCGCCAAGCGCGACACCACGGTCGATGAAATCAACGCCATCATGAAAACCGCGTCGGAAGGCGCGCTGAAGGGCATCTTGACGTACCAGACCGAACCGCTGGTATCGGTCGACTTCAACCATAACCCGGCTTCGTCAAATTTCGATGCGACCCTGACCAAGGTGGCCGGCCGCCTGGTCAAGGTTTCCTCTTGGTATGACAACGAGTGGGGTTTCTCGAACCGCATGCTGGACACCACCGTCGCCCTGATGGCGGCGAAATAAGCGTTCCGACTCGCTTCGCTGAAACGCCGGCATCGCGCCGGCGTTTTTTTATGTCCATGAAAAAATTCACTGGCGTCGCTCGAAGCCGGCAGCCGGTAGCCGGATCTACAGTTCGCAAGGAATATGCATGAATTAGCTATTAAACAAATAATCTAATCCACCCGATAGCATTTTTCCTATTTCAATGTAACGTATTGTAAAAAAACGATTAAATG